>NZ_JBHZAH010000006.1:0-93124 GCF_042754225.1 Rhodococcus sp. NPDC059234 | reverse complement strand
GATCGGTACCGTTGGCGACACACGCGGGATATTTGCCGCCGTTCCCTCGCCGAGGGCGCGACGGGCGATTACAGTCGGTCCGGAACTCTTCCTTCGTCTGCAAGGTGAGGACCGCCATGAACCTGATAACCAGAGGATCGGCATCAGCGCTGATCGCCGCGGCCGTGATCGCCGGCGCCGGGACAGCCCAGGCCAACGCGGCCACCCCGGCCGACGGTCCCCCCTCACTGGCGATTCCCGGAGTGCATCAGGTCGACTCGCCCGCCAAGCAGGCGGCCCTCGAGAAGATGCTCAACGCGCTCAACATGGGGTGGGCCAACGGCGGCGCGGCCGGCACTGCCATCGGCGCCGTGGTGGGTCTGGGCATCGGCTGCGTGTCGATGTTCCCGGGCAGCCTGGCCGGCTGCATGATCGGCAGCCCGACGGGCGCCGTGATCGGCGGACTCATCGGCATGGGCAACGGCAACCCGCAGGTGCAGCAGTCGATCCAGGACTACCTGAACACGCCCTGAAGCCCCAACACGCGAAAAGGCTCTGACCTGGCAACCGTCGCCGGGTCAGAGCCTTTCGTGTTGGCGGAAGCGGAGGGATTTGAACCCCCGGTTGCTCTCACAACGCTCGCTTTCAAGGCGAGTGCATTCGGCCGCTCTGCCACGCTTCCGTGGCGAATCCTATCGTCCGGCCCTCGGGAGCGGTGAACGCCCCGCTGGGCTCAGGCTTCCGATCTCGAGTCGAGGGCGACGTCGACCTTGTCGAAGACCGTCGCCATCCCTACCAGTTCGTCGGAGTCGAGCAGGTCGATCAGGTACCGGCGCACCCCTCCCACGTGCGTGGGTGCCGCCTCCGCGAGTCGCTGCCTGCCGCCGTCGGTGATCACCGCCAGCACACCGCGACCGTCCTCGACGCAGGTGCTGCGCACCACCAGTCCGTCCGCCTCCATGCGCCGCACCTGGTGGGTCAGCTTGCTGCGTGAGGACAGCACCCCGTCGGCGAGATCGCTCATCCGCACCGCGCCCTCCGCCGACTCGGACAGCATCACCAGAATCCGGTAGTCGTCCAGTGAGATTCGATGTCGAGACTGGAGTTCCCGATTGAGAACCTCCATCAGCCGTTGGCTGCCCTCGATGAAACCCCGCCACGCGCGCATCTCTGCGTCGTCGAGCCACTTGGGCGTCTCGCCCGGCTCGTCCCCCCTTGCTGCATTCACATATGCATTATGCCAGTCGCCAGCAGTTACATACCGATCGGTACTGAACTCCGGAGCGGGTCCTGCGACCTGGCCGGGACCGTCCGAACACCCCCGATCAGCCCGCGGTCGACCGCAGCACCGAGGCGTCCACCTCCGCCACACTCGCGAACCCGGCGAGTCCGAGCGTGATGTCGAGATCGGCCAGCAGCATCCGCAGTGCGTGCCGCACCCCGTCCTCACCCGCGACCCCCAACCCGTACACCCACGGCCGGCCGTACAGCACTGCGTCGGCACCCAACGCCAGCGCCTTGATCACGTCGGCGCCGCACCGGACTCCGGAGTCCAGCAGCACGCTCGCCCGGTCCCCGACCGCCGCGGCGACCGCAGGCAGGGCGTCGAGCGCGGCGATCGCACCGTCCACCTGCCGGCCTCCGTGGTTGCTCACCACCACACCCGACGCACCCGCCTCGACGACCGCGCGGGCGTCGTCGGGATGGACGACGCCCTTCACCGCGATCGGGAGGTCCGTCCACTCCCGCAGCCGGGCGACGTCGGCCGCGCGCACCGAGTGGTTGCCGAACATACCGACCCAGGTCAGCACGGCCATCTGCATGGCCTCGGGGCTCTCCTCCGGCGGCGCCGACAGCCGCGACCGGAACACCGGATCGGACAGGTAGTTCGCGATGCCCTTGCCCTGCAGGAACGGCAGATGACCGAGTTCGAGATCCCTGGGCCGCCACCCCATTCCGGGCGTGTCCGCGGTCAGCACGATCGCCTTGGCGCCGGCGGCGGTCGCCCGCCGCACCAGCGACTCCGCGACCTCGTCGTCGGCCGGCCAGTACAGCTGGTACCACCAGTTCTCCCCCGACACCTGCGCCACGTCCTCGATCGGCGTGGACGCCGCGGTGGAGAGCACCGAACCGATGCCCAGTTCCGCAGCCACCGCGCCGACCGCCGGTTCCGCGTCGGGATGCACCAGTTCGAGCACCCCCACCGGGGCGGTCAGCACCGGCGCCGCCAGCGCGGTCCCCATCACCTCCACGGACAGATCCCTCGCGTCCGCGGCCGCGGTACCGCGCAGCATCCGCGGCACGATGGCGTGGCGGTCGAAGGCAGCCAGATTCGCCGCGGCGGTCCGTTCGCTCGACGCGCTGCCCGCGATGTAACCGAACGCGGCCGGGGACAGCGTCGCCCGGGCGAGCTCCTCGAGACCGGCCGCGGTCATCGGGAGCTGCGGCACCGCGCCGCCCAGCCCGGAGAAGTAGATCTCGTTCTGCAGGTTGCCGAAGTTGGTCACCGGCGTGACGCTAGCCGCTCCGGCCCTCCGGGGGAACGACATCGAGAGGCGCTAGCGTCGATACATGCATGCGATCACCGTCACCACCCCCGGCGGACCCGAGGTCCTCGAGTGGGCACGGGTCCCCGACCCGCGGCCCGGTCCAGGCGAGGTGCTGCTCGACGTCGCGGCCACCGCCGTGAACCGCGCCGACGTGCTGCAGCGCCGCGGCCTCTACCCGCCGCCGCCCGGCGCCAGCGACATCCTCGGGCTCGAGTGTTCCGGCACCGTCGCCGAACTCGGCGAAGGAGTGCGCGACTGGCAGGTCGGCGACCGCGTCTGCGCGCTGCTGGCCGGCGGCGGCTACGCCGAGAAGGTCGCGGTGCCCGCCAGCCAGCTGTTGCCCGTGCCCGCGGGTCTCGACCTGGTCGCGGCCGCCGCGCTGCCGGAGGTCGCGTGCACGGTGTGGTCGAACCTGGTGATGATCGGCGGCATGCACGGCGGCCAGCTCGTCCTGATCCACGGCGGCGGGGGCGGCATCGGCACCCACGCCATCCAGGTGGCCGTCGCGCTCGGTGCAACCGTCGCCGTCACCGCCGGATCCGAGCACAAGCTCGCCGCGTGCCGGGACCTCGGCGCGAGCATCGCCGTGAACTACCGCGAGGACGACTTCGTCGCCGCGGTGCGCGACACCCCGCAGGGCGGCGCCGACCTGATCCTCGACAACATGGGTGCCAAGTACCTCGACCGCAACATCGACGCCCTCGCCGCGGACGGGCAGCTGTGCGTGATCGGCATGCAGGGCGGCGCGACCGGCGAACTGAACCTCGGCAAGCTGCTCGCCAAACGGGGCCGGGTGTTCGCGACCGGGCTGCGCTGGCGCCCCGAGACCGGGCGGTCGAGCAAAGCGGAGATCGTCGCCGAGGTGACGCGGCGACTGTGGCCGCTGATCGCGGACGGGACGGTGCGGCCGGTGGTGCACGCAGAGCTGCCGATCGCGGAGGCCGGCGCCGCGCAGACGCTGCTCGACTCCCCCGAGACGGTCGGCAAGGTGGTCCTCACCGTCGGGTGATGGTTCCCATCACCCCAGATGACGAGGGCGGGTGGGGCGGTCAGCCCAGGGCGGCGACAGCGCGCACGAGCTGGTCGATCTCGTACCGGGTCGTGTACGGGGCCAGCCCGATCGTCACGGCGCCGCCCTCCTCGTTCACGCCGAGCGAGTCCAGCAGCCGGCTGCCGCGACCACCGACGACGGTGCCGATCCGGCGTTCGGCGAAGTGCTCCGACACCTTCTCAGCCGGCACTCCGGTGACGGTGAAGCTGATCGTCGGGACCCGGCTGTGCGAGGTTCCGATCAGCGTCACCTGCGGCAGCCTGCGCAGGTGAGCCATCAGGTAGTCGAAGATCCGGTCGTGGTAGTCCTGCAGCGAGCTGATCGAGGTCTCCAGCCGTTCCCGGCGGGACCCGCGGGCACTCTCGTCCAGCCCTGCCAGGTAGTCGATGGATGCGGTGAGCCCGGCCAGCAACGAGTACTGGTGCCCGCCGATCTCGAGCCGTTCCGCGCCGCGGGCGTGCGGGTTCAGCGAGATCGCCGGAATCCGGTCGAGCAGCGCGGGGTCGCGGAAGACCAGCGCGCCCACCTGCGGGCCGCCCCAACTCGGAGCGTTCACCGCGACCACGTCCGCGCCCAACTCGTTGATGTCGACGTGCGCGTAGGGCGCGGCCGCGACCGCGTCGGCAACCAGCAGCCCGCCCATCTCGTGGGTGCGGTCGGCCGCGACCCGCACGTCCGGCGCCGAACCGACGATCGGCGAGGCCGCCGTCAGCGCGACCAGCCGGGTCGTGGGCCCGATCAGCTCGGCGAACTGCCAGCTCGGCAGGTCGCAGGTGTCGATCTCGACCTCGGCCCACCGCACCTGCGAGCCGTAGCGGTTCGCCACCCGCAGCCACGGCGCGACGTTCGCCTCCTCGTCGAGCCGGGACAGCACCACGCCGGTACCCAGACCGAGCCGCGAGCTCAACGCCTCGGCGAGCCACGCCAGCAGGGCCGCGCGGTCCGGTCCGAGGACCACACCCGCCGGGTCGCCGCCCACGAGATCGGCGACGGCCTCGCGGGCCGCATCGAGGATCGCGGCGCTGCGTCGGGCACTCGCGTGCCGTCCGGAATGCGATGCGGCAGTACCTCGGAACGCGGTCGACACCGCGGTCGACACCGAGTCGGGGTGCTGCATGCCGGCCTGCGGATCGAGATGGATCCAACCGTCTCCGAGCGACGGGATCAGTCCCCGTACCCGGGCGACGTCGTATGCCATGACCGACAGCCTAGGTGCTGATTTCGGGACCGCGCGATGGGGTTGCACCGATTGTGAGAAGTAACAACCAACGTGAGCTGGTACAACACGCCGTTCCAAGCGGCCGGCTCCGAATTCTCGAGGCCCGCGTCGTTCCGCGAGCTCCACTCCCGAGGCCCGGGGCGTTCCGCGAGCTCCACTCTCGAGAGCCGGTCGTTCCGCAAGCTCCACTCCTGAGACATCATGGAGCCATGACTCAACCGGAGAATGAACACGTCCTCGTGATCGGACCCGACGGTCGACCCGTGCTGGGCAATTCCTCCGGTACCCCCGCCGACCCGTCGAGCGCCCCCGGCGAGGGCACCGGAAGCGGCTACGGCAGCGGCGGGCCGGACGAATCGCTCGCCGACATGGTCGAGCAGCCGGCCAAGGTGATGCGGATCGGCACCATGATCAAGCAGCTCCTCGAGGAGGTCCGGGCGGCACCGCTCGACGACGCCAGCCGCGCGCGGCTCAAGGAGATCCACAAGTCGTCGATCCGGGAACTCGAGCAGGGCCTCGCGCCCGAGCTGCGCGAGGAGCTCGAGCGCCTCACGCTGCCGTTCACCGACGACTCGGTGCCGTCGGACGCCGAGCTGCGCATCGCACAGGCCCAGCTGGTCGGCTGGCTGGAGGGACTCTTCCACGGAATCCAGACCGCGCTGTTCGCACAGCAGATGGCGGCGCGCGCCCAGCTCGAACAGATGCGTCAGGGTGCGCTGCCGCCCGGGCTCGGTGGGCCGGGCCACGGACACCCGGGTCAGCAGTCCACACCGGGTACCGGTCAGTACCTGTAGGCCGCGGGCCGGTCGGGCCCGTCGGCCCGACCGGTAGGCTCGGGCACCGTGTCAGCATCCGCCCTCGAATCCGAGGCCGCCGAGAGCGCTTCTCCGCCGGCCTCCGACTCGCAAACCTTCCGTCGCGCGTTCAAGGACCTCCGTGACGGCTTCGGCCAGCGCGAGCTGTGGTTGCACCTGGGCTGGCAGGACATCAAGCAGCGCTACCGGCGCTCGGTGATCGGCCCGTTCTGGATCACCATCGCCACCGGCGTCCAGGCCGCCGCCATGGGCCTGCTGTACTCGGCACTGCTCGACATCCCGCTCGACGAGTTCCTCCCGTACGTGACGGTCGGCCTGATCGTGTGGAACCTGATCAGCGCCTCGATCCTCGAGGGCTCGGACGTGTTCGTCGCCAACGAGGGCCTGATCAAGCAGCTGCCGTCGGCACTGAGCGTGCACGTGTACCGGCTGGTGTGGCGGCAGCTGCTGTTCTTCGCGCACAACCTGCTGATCTACGTGATCATGGTGTTCGCGTTCGGGGTGTGGCGGCACCTGACCTGGCCGGACCTCTCGGCGATCCCCGCGCTCGGCCTGATCGTGCTCAACGCGCTGTGGGTGTCGATCATGTTCGGCATCTTCTCCACCCGCTACCGCGACATCTCACCGATCCTCGGCAGCCTGACGCTGCTGCTGTTCGTGCTGACGCCGATCATGTGGACCACCGAGAGCCTCAAGAGCCAGGGCGGCCAGGCCGCCGAGCGCGTCAAGCTGGCCGAGCTGAACCCGCTCTACCACTACCTCGAGATCATCCGCGCACCGATGATCGGTAAGCCGCAGGAGGCGTACCACTGGTACATCGTGCTGGCTATCACCGTCGCCGGCTGGGCCTTCGCCCTGTTCGCGCTGCGCAAGTACCGGGCCCGAGTGCCCTACTGGGTTTAGGGGACAGAAGATGACCAGCAAAGTCAGCATCGACACCCACGACGCCTGCGTCGACTTCCCGATCTTCGACGCCAAGTCCCGGTCGCTGAAGAAGGCGTTCCTCGGCAAGGCCGGCGGCTCGATCGGCCGCAACGACTCCGACGTGGTCGTGGTCGAGGCCCTGCGCGACATCACCATGTCGCTCAAGGAGGGCGACCGGGTCGGACTGGTCGGGCACAACGGCGCCGGCAAGTCCACCCTGCTGCGACTGCTGTCGGGCATCTACGAACCCACCCGCGGCAGCTCCCGGATCCGCGGCCGCGTCGCGCCCGTCTTCGACCTCGGTGTCGGCATGGACCCGGAGATCTCGGGCTACGAGAACATCATCATCCGCGGCCTGTTCCTCGGGCAGACCCGCAAGCAGATGCTGGCGAAGATGGACGAGATCGCCGAGTTCACCGAGCTCGGCGAGTACCTGAACATGCCGCTGCGCACGTACTCGACGGGCATGCGCGTGCGGGTCGCGATGGGCGTCGTCACCTCGATCGACCCGGAGATCCTGCTGCTCGACGAGGGCATCGGCGCGGTCGACGCGGAGTTCATGAAGAAGGCCCGCATCCGGCTGCAGGCCCTGGTGGAACGCTCCGGCATCCTGGTATTCGCCAGCCACTCCAACGAGTTCCTCGCGCAGCTGTGCAACAGCGCGATGTGGATCGACCACGGCCAGATCCGCATGCAGGGCGACATCGAGGACGTCGTGCGCGCCTACGAGGGCGACGACGCGGCCGACCACGTCCGGCACGTCATCGCCGAGATGGAACGCGAGCAGAGCGCGTGAGCGAGTTCGTCGTCGGCGTCGTCGTCACCCACAAGCGGCGCGAGCTGCTGGCCGAGTCGCTGAAGGTGCTCGCCACCCAGTCCCGGCCGCTCGACCACCTGGTGGTCGTGGACAACGCCGACGAGGACGCCGTCCGGGCGCTGGTCGAGGGCGCCGACGTCCCCACCACGTACCTGGGGTCCAAGCACAACCTCGGCGGTGCCGGCGGGTTCGCGCTCGGCATGCTCTACGCCCTCTCGCTGGGCGCGGACTGGCTGTGGCTCGCCGACGACGACGGCCGCCCCGACGGCCCCGAGGTGCTCGCCACCCTCCTCGACTGCGCCACCCGGCACGGCCTCGCCGAGGTCTCCCCGGTGGTCTGCGACATCGACGACCCGGACCGGCTCGCCTTCCCGCTGCGCCGCGGCCTCGAGTGGCGGCGGCTGCGCAGCGAACTCGGCGACGACGACTTCCTGCCGGGCATCGCGTCGCTGTTCAACGGATCGTTGTTCTCGGCTGCGGCGGTCGACTCGGTCGGCGTCCCGGACCTGCGACTGTTCGTGCGCGGCGACGAGGTCGAGGTCCATCGGCGGCTGGTGCGGTCCGGGCTGCCGTTCGGCACCTGCCTGCAGACCGCGTACGTGCACCCCAACGGCGCCGACGAGTTCAAGCCGATCCTCGGCGGCCGGATGCACACCCAGTTCCCGGACAACGAGACGAAACGCTTCTTCACCTACCGCAACCGCGGCTACCTGATGTCGCAGCCCGGCATGCGCAAGCTGCTGCCGCAGGAATACGCCCGCTTCGGCTGGTTCTTCCTCGTCCAGCGCCGTGACGTCCGCGGCTTCCGCGAGTGGATGCGGCTGCGCGGGCTGGGCCGTCGGGAGAAGTTCGAGCGCCCGTAGCGTCCTCCCCGGAGAGCAGCACGCCGACGACCCTCACCGCGAAATGGGTGAAATCCCTGATGATCTCGTCCGTGTGGGCGCTCTAGTCTCGGTGCGTCACCAACTGCCCACCGAGAGGACCTCGGATGACCGGCGCCGATCTCGCCACGGTCGACGACCCCCGGCCGGCACTGCGGGAGGTGCACGTCCCGGTGCTCGTGTTGCGCGGCCAGTACGACTACAAGGCCTGGCCGGTGACGCGCGAGTACCGCGACACCTTTCCGAACTCGACGATGGTGCTGGTCCCCGACGCCGGACACGCCGTCGCTGCCGACAGGCCCGACCTGTACAGCGCGACCGTCGTCACGTTCCTGACGGACGGACCGTCGGCACTGCCGCGGTACGACGGGGTCGAAGCACCGCCGGGATTCGCCGACGCCGCACGGTGATCGCGTCTATCGACGTGTGTGCCGTCGCACGGCCGGGTCAGCAGTAGTCGACGCAGTTCCCGTCGTCGTCACACCAGGTGCAGTCGGCGTGGTTCGGCACCGCGGCGGTCGCAGTGGTGGCACCGACAACCCCCACAACGGGAGCGCCGACGAGGGCAGCCACGAACACCGAACAGACAATTCTCTTGACGGTCATGGGAGAACACTTCTCTCGGAAGCTTTTTGAGCTTTCTGGCGATCGCGCACTCACGCGGAGCCGCAACGGCGCTGTGCGCGTGCCGACGAGGGGTGCGCGTAGTCGGATTGCCGTGCGCCTACACAGACCTGACGGTCCCGCGGCGAACATTCTCAGCGTAGCCCCGGCCTGTTCGGGCTGACAAGACAACGCGTCTCGCCGACAGCTGGCAGCATGGGGGTGACTGGACGTCGTCAGGTGAGGGGTGCCACGCATGCTCGCTCGGTTCCGGAGATCGGCTCGACTCAAGCTGCAACGAGCCGTCGGCGAGGTGGTCCACGAGTCCGACCGGCAGACCCGAGTCGAGCAGGAGAACCGCCACGACCAGGTGCTGGCGGAATTGTCCGCGATCAACGGCGAACTGGCGCGAGTGCTCAGCGAACTCGCCCTGGCCCGGACGCAGATCGCGACCGTCGGAGAACGCCTCACGGAGCTCGAGCAGCGTGCCCGCCGCGACATCACCCACACTCTCGACGTGCGGGCCGCCGCCGACTCCGCCGAGTTCGTGCTCGACCGGATGCCGACCGCCGAGGTGCGCTGGGATCCGCACGAGACGCTGCGCTACGGGCTCGGCCTGGTGCGCGGCGACGGCCTCGCGCTCGAATTCGGTGTCGCGAGCGGCACCACCCTGGCGATCGTCGCCGAGATGCTCCGACCGTCCGGACACGAGGTGTTCGGTTTCGACGTCTTCACCGGACTGCCGGAGGCCTGGCGGACCGGCTTCCCGGCGGGCGAGTTCGCGCAGGAGTCGGTGCCCACCGTGCCCGGCGCGCAGATCGTCGAGGGCCTGTTCGCGGACACCCTGCCGGCCTTTCTCGCCGCGCACCCCGGACCGATCGCGTTCGCACACCTGGACGCGGACCTGTACTCGGCCACCGCGACGGTGCTGGGGCTGATCGGCGACCGGCTGCGTCCGGGGACCGTACTGGTGTTCGACGAGTTCTTCAACTACCCGGGCTGGCAGCAGCACGAGTACCGGGCCTGGGCGGAGTTCGTGGACCGCACCGGGCTGCGCTTCGAGTACCTCGCCTACACCGGCAACCACGAGCAGGTCGTGGTCCGGGTGACCGGCTGACGCGAATTCACCCTCGCAGCAGCGCGACCTGCGTCGTGTTGAACTCCCAGCGCCGCTCGAGGCGCAGCCCCGCACGGGTGAACTCGGCGAACTGGTCGGTGTCCTCGAGGTGGTACGGCGGCAGGGTCCACAGCTCGTTGGAGGTGTGCCGAACGGTGCGGGTCGCGTCACGCTCCTGATCGGTGAAGTACCATAGGGTGTCGCAGGACGTCAGCGGTTCGATCGGGTCGGTCACCGCACGTTCCTCGTCCCACAGCCAGCCGGCGCTCGCCGCGGTACGCCCGAGGCCGATGTCGCGGGTGCCCTCGAACGCGGCCGGGCGCACGTCCTCGACCAACCGCTGCGGCGCCGGGTTCCACGCCGCCGCGCCGAACAGCACGCAGTCCCCCGGCCGCAGGTGCTCGCCGGCGAACCGGTTCACCTCGGAGAAGTCCATGCCGCTCGGCTTGGCGTACGGTCCGCGCTGGGCGAGGTAGCCCGGCACGGCGAGCGCCGCGAGCACCGCCAGGGCGAGCGCCGTCGCCCACCATCGCCGGGTGATCCTGGTCAGGGCCAGACCCCCGAGCAGGGCCACCGCGGGGGTGGTGAAGGTGAGATACCGGTCCAGGTACACCGGGGACCAGGCCACCGAGTAGGCCAGCAGCGACGCGGTGGGCACCACCGCCCAGGGCATCGCGACCGCCAGCACCCGGCGCCACGTCCCGTCCCCGCCGCGGAGCACGGTGGCGACGCCCGCGACGACGAGCAGGACGCCGAAGGCGACAGCGAGCCACGGGGCGCCGACGAACCACTGGTACTCGGCGAGGGCCCGGGAGAGGCGCGAGTCCAGCGGCGGGATCCAGCCCACCTGCCCGGACTGCGCCCGCACCACCGCGAGGAACGGCGCCGCACCGGCGGTCCCCGCGGCGGCGGCGACCGCCGCGCCGCGCCAGGATCTCCGTAAGTCGTTGTGTGCCAGCACCGTCAGCATGTGCGCTGCGACGATGGTCACGAGGTAGGCGAACAGCACGATCGACGCCGTCAGCGCCACCGCGTATCCGGACCACGCCGCGGCACGCCGCCACCGGCCCCGAACAGCAGGCGCCGCAACGAGAATCACCGTCAGCCACACCGCGGCCGCCGCGGTCAGCGCATAGCCACGGGCCTCGACAGCCGCCCACCCGACCCGGGGCAGCGCCGCGAACACCACGCCCGAGACCAGCCCCAGCCGACGAGTGCCCAACCGGTCGCCGAGGACCACCACCCCTGCCGCGGCGGCACCGACCGCGAGCGTGCTCGGCAGTCGAGCCGAGAACTCGGACGGTCCGAAAGCGCCCAGCCAGTAGTGCATTCCGGCGTAGTAGAGGCCGTGCACCGCGTCGATGTTACCGAGCAGGCGCCACAGGTCGTCCGGGGAACGCCCGCTCGAATGGAGCGTCGCGACCTCGTCGTACCAGAACGAGGGCACCCAGCTTCCGGCCGCGCCGACCACGACGGCCAGGACGCCCACCACCAGGGCGTCCCACCGACGGGTCCGAAGGGACTCGAGCAAGGCCTACTTGCCGTACAGGCGCGCCCAGTTCTCCCGGCTGGTCAGCTGCGGAAGCGCCGCACGGAACTGCGCCTGCGTCGCCGGACCCTGCTCCCGGAAGCGCTTCATCAGCTTCGCGGTACGGGCCGTCAGTTCGCGGGCGGTCTCCTTGTCGCGCCGGCGAACTCGGACCCCGGACTGCGAGGCGTCGGAGACGACCGCGGTGTCGAACAGCGACACGTGCCACCAGTGGGCGTCCCCCGCCGGGATGTTGGCCACCCCGTGCTGGGTCCGGCCGAGCCACTGGTAGGCCGCTCGCTTCGCGAGCACCGCGTCCAGCCGGGTCTTCTCGGGCTCGAAGCCGGCGCGACGGACCACCATGTCCGCCTGTCGCACGCCCGGGATGTCGTTGGCGGGGTGCTTGACGGTCTCCGGGAACCGACCGCGTTCCTTGCGGATCGAGGCGAGCACCGCCTGGCCGCCGTCCTCGAGCACCGACGGCCCGGTCAGGAAGTCCTCGATACCGCGAATCATGGTGTACGCCAAGCCGTACTGCATCGAGACCAGGTACTGGCTGATCTCGCGGGTCAGCAACCCGCTCAGCTTCTTCACGTCGAAGTCGCTGTGCAGGGCGGCCGCGATCAGCGAGTTGCGGATGGAGAAGTACTTCGCCCAGTCGTCGCGGTCCTTCCAGTGGAAGTCCGCGTGCCACACCCCCGCGTTCGGCAGGGTGACGGTGACGAAGCCCGCGCCGCGGGCCCGCAGGCCGTACTCGATGTCGTCCCACTGGAAGAACATCGGGATCGGCAGGCCGATCCGAGCGACCACCTCCGCCGGGATCAGGCACGACCACCACGCGTTGTAGCCCGCGTCGACCCGCTTGTTCTGCTTCTTCTTGAGCAGATTCGCGTCGTGCAGCGAATTCGCCGCCCAGCGACCGGCTTTCAGCTTGGACAGGTCCGCTTCCTCGGCGCTCACGTGCAGGTTCTGCGGGTTCATCAGGTAGAGCATCTGCGCGCCGACCAGCGTGGGCTCGGCGGTGACGTTGGCGAAGGCGTTCATCCGGAGCACCGACTCGGGCTCGCAGAGGATGTCGTCGTCCATCAGGATCACGTTGGCGTGCTCGTTGATCTCGGTGACCTCGTACATGCCGCGGGTGAACCCGCCCGCGCCACCGAGATTCGGCTGGCGCAGGTAGACGAGCTTGTCCCCGAGGGTGTCCGCGACCTCCGTGAACAGGGCCCGGTCGGACACGTGGTCGGAGCCCTGGTCGACGACGTAGACCGCGTCGATCCCGGCGGACATCTCGGCGTCACCGGCGATGGCCGCGACGGTCTGGGCGCAGTCGTCGGCGCGGTTGAACGTGCAGATCGCGATCGCGGCCGGGCGGATCACCTCGGGGGCGGGCACCGTCCACGCGAGCGAATGCACCGTGAGGCCACCGTCGACCGCGGTGAACTCGAGCCACAGCGAGCCGCCGTCGAGATAGGCGTCGAGGGTCGCGGTCAGGCTGACGGTGCCGGGGCCGGTGAAGTCGAGGGTGCTCAGCGTCCGCGCGTTGCCCGCCGAGTCGGACGCCCGCAGCAGCACCCGCGCGGAACCCTCGGCCTCGTGGGCGAAGGAGACCGTCACCTCGGTGACGGTGGTCCACCGCTGGAAGTAGCTGGCCGGGAAGTCGCCGAAGTAGGTGTCGGTGGAGACCGTCGCACCCTTCTCCAGGTGCACCGAGAACCGCTCGCGGTGCGCCTTGCCCGCCACGATCTTCGCGTAGAGCGCGTCCTTCACCCGGGCCGTGGGTCCGGTGAAGACGCCGCGGGCGAGCACGAGCGTGCCCTGGCCACGATGGTCGTGCAGAGCGCTGCGAACAGCGTCAGTGCTCTCGTCCACAGGCGCGACCGACGCAGACTCGTTCATAGTGCTCCTACCGCTTTCCACAACCGCATGTACGGATCGAACTCGGGGTTCTCCCTGGGTGGCAGGGTATCAACCGCGACCGGCGGTGGCCGCGGACGAGACGCCCCGGCCGGCGCGGTGCCGCGTCCTCAACCGGAACAAGCCCAGCCCCATCGACACGACGTCGGCCCGCGAGATCCGGGTGTCGTGGCTGCCGTGATCCGCGCTCAGCCGCACCGGGACCTCGGCGGGACGGATACCCATACCCTCGACGACGTAGACCAGTTCGGTGGTGAACAGGAAGCCCGGCTCGACGAGTTCGTGGGCGAGTTCCCGGACGAGGTCGCCGTCGATCAGCACCGTGCCCTGCGGATCCCCCGTGCGCATGCCGAGGACCACCCGACGCATCGTCGCGAAGCCCCACGTGAGGACGCCGCGCAGGGCGCCGCGCTGCACGATGGACTCACGGTGGGCCTTGGATCCGATGACCACCGTGGGGGTGCTGCCCTGGTCGGCGGTGAGCCGGTCGGCGCCGTCGAGGTCGTCGAACCCGAACGGCAGGTCGTCGGCGGTGAACAGGACATGCGCGCCACGACTGGCCTCGGCCCCGGCCCGCAATGCGTTTCCCATGCCCTTCTCGCTGCGCAGTACCTCGAACGCCACGCCGGGCTGAGCCCACTGCTCGCGCAGTCGGGTGCACAGGTCGAAGGTTCCGTCGGTCGAGCCGTTCTCCACGACGATGATCTCGGCGCTGCGGCCCGCCAGTCGCTCGGCGAGCCGCGCAGTGGTGCCCTCGATCACCGAACTCGAATTGTGTGCGGGGATGACGACGGTGAGGTCGACGATCTCGGTGTTCCCGGTCATGTACTTCGCTCGCCTGTCTCTCAGCATTCTCACAGGCATCGTATCGGGCGCCCGTTCACGGATCTCGTAGGCTCGTGCCCCGTGGCACTACCCGCTCCCGCCCCGGCCCGGCGCACCCGAATCCTGTACCGCCTGCCCGAATGGGCGGTGGCACTCGCCGTGGCAGTCGGCGCGTTGGGGTTCGCGGCGATCCCCCGGCTGTTCAACCCCACCTTCTACTACGCGGGCGACACCCTCGAATCCTTCGTCCCGCTCTGGCACCACCTCGGCAGCGAACTGCGGGCGGGCCGGTGGGTCTCGATGGACCCGAGCGGCTGGATGGGCGGCAACTACGCGGCCGAGGCCGCCTACGGCATCTGGAACCCGGTCAACCTCGCGAACTACGCACTCGTCTCGTATTTCGACGACCTGTCGATGGCGAGTTTCGTCGTGATGGCGGAGTTCCTCGCCCTGTTCGCCGTGGGTGTGTACCTGTTGTGCCGCGAATACGGCGCGCGCCGTTCGCTGGCCGTCGGCGCCGCCTTCGTGATGCCGTTCTCCGGATTCACCCTGTTCTACGAGGCCGGCGGCTGGCCGTCGGGCATGATGGCCGTCGCCTGGGTGACGCTGTTCTGGTGGGCGGCGCTGCGCCAGACCCGTGGCCGGATGAACCCGATCGTGACGTTCGTGATCGGCGCACTCACGGTGAGCATGGGCAATCCCTACGCCGCGCTCGGCGCGATCATCGTGCTGGCCGGCCTAGGCATCCCAATGCTTCTCGGCCGGCGGTTCCGGGATCTCATCTCGCTGGCCGTCACCGGACTGTGCGCAGGCAGTGCCGCACTGGTCGTCTACCTGCCGTTGTTCCTGAGCGCGGACGTGACCACCCGGTCCGGCAGCAGCGGCATCAGCAACGACGCCTTCATGCAGCCCGGCATCGGCGATCTGCTCGGCCTCAGCAGCCCCAGCTACCTACCGGTCGTCATGACGTTCGGCGGACCCATCGAGGTGTTGCCGTCCATGTACCTGTCGTGGCTGATCCTGCCGCTGCTGCCGTGGCTGCGTTGGGCCGCGATCGCCCGCCGGGTGCGCACGTTCGGTCTCCGCGAGATGGCACCGTTGCTGATCATCGGCGGTATCTACGCCCTGCTGACGTTCGGCCCCTCCAACGTCGGTATGTTCCGCTGGCCGATCCGGCTGGTCGAGTACCTCTACGTCGCCCTGCTGATCCTGTTCGTCTGCGCCCTCGCGCTGGGCCTGGACACCAGCCGGCCACGCAGGCGCTTCGCCCTGTCCGGCATCGCGGTGCTCGTCGGGCTCTACGTCTCGTTCTCGGCCACCCCAGAAAACACCTGGCGACACCTGGTCGGAGCCGTCTCGGTGGCGGCACTGGTGTACCTCACCGTGCTGGCCTGGCGTCGCGCCCGGTTCGTCGGTGTGGGCGTCGCGATGGCACTGGGCACGGCCGTGGTGATCGCATTGCAGACCACCGTGCTGATCGCCCATCCCGACCCGCACACGGTCGCTGCCCCCTCGCACATCCCCACCCTCAGCGCGACGACCGATCGCTACCACGGCACGGTGCTGCAACTCGCCGCCCGCGACCTGACCACCAACGCCGACATCTCCGACGGCCGGTTCCTGTTCGGCAACGAGATCATGGCCACACCGGTCGAGTCGAGCGTCAACCGCTACTCCGGCATCTCGTTCAGCACCCTCAACAAGGCCCTCTGCATGGACTACCGCGGTTCGGTCTGCAGGGAGGTGTACTACGCGCTGTGGGCGCCGGTGAAGACGGACATCCCGATCCCACTGATCGACTACCTCGGCGTCGACACGCTCGTGGTTCAGCACGCCCTGGTGCCGAGTGCGCGAATCGACCCGCCCGCGACGGGCTGGCACGTCGCCGAACGCGACGCCGAACGGACCGTGCTGCTCCGCGACGAACCACTGCAGCTGCCCGGACGGGTGACCTTCGCCTCCCCGGGTGTCCAGGTGCTGGCCTCGGACGCGAGCGCCCAGTCGGAGACCGTGCAGTACACCGGATCCGGCGGCGACATCGTGTTCACCCGTCTGGCCTGGCCCGGGTACACCGCGACGGTCAACGGACAACCCGTCGACGCCGTCGCGGGCTGGCACGGGCTGCTGAAGGTGTCCGTACCGGCGGGTCCCGGCGAACTCCGAATCGAGTTCCGGGCGCCCGGGCAGCGACTCGGCATCGCCGCCTTCGCACTGGGCACCGCCGTAGCACTCGTCCAGGGCGTAGCAGTGGCGGTGCGTCGGCGCCGGCGCCCGGCCTAGTTGGTCGCCGACACCGTTGCGTCGTGGACCGCGCGGTGCGCGGGCAGGATGGCGCGGCGCTCGGCGTCGATGTCCGCGCCGTCGGCGAGCAGCCCGATGAAATGCGCGAGCTGAGCGGCGAGCGGCTCCTCGCTGTAGCGGATCGCCGGGATCTCGATGACGGTCTGCTGCTGGTAGCCGTCGCGGTCGGCGGGCTGCGACTGGTCGATGTGCTTGTAGATCGTGATGTCCTTGCGGAGCAGGTCGATCTCGATCAGCCGGTCCAGCTCGAGCAGCGAGATCTGCCGGACCTTGCGCTGGCTCACTCGGCTCGCGGAGATGTTCGCCACTGCTCCGGAACCGAACCGCAACACCGCGTCGGCCGAATCCTCCGCGTTGTTCTCCACCGAGGTGGAGTGGAAGTACCCGAAGACACCCTTCGCCTGCTCCGGCTCGGAGCCGACGAACTGGATCGCCAGGTCCACGTCGTGGATCAGCAGGTCGGTGGCGACGCCGGTGGTGATCCGCGGGACGAACGGCGAGTGCCTGACCCCGGTCACCTGCACCACGTCGCCGACGAACTCGCGCGCGGTGCGGACCGCCGGGTTGAACCGTTCGAGCAGCCCGCAGGCGAGCGGGGTCGCGGACTTCTCGGCCCGCTCCACCAGGTCGACGCTCTCCTTGTAGGTCGCCGCCAGCGGCTTTTCGACCAGCAGCGGCTTGCCGAGGTCGAGCACCCGCCCGGCCACCTCGTAGTGGGCGGGGGTGGCGGCGGCGACCACGACCGCGTCGATGCCCGACAGGTCGTCGAAGTCGGCCGCCCACCGGGTGCCGAACCGCTCGGCGACCGCGCGGCCCTGCTCCTCGCGGGGCTCCACCAGCAGGGCCAGTTCGCAGAGCGGGGACTGTGCGATGACGCGGGCGTGCAGGGATCCCATCTGGCCGGACCCGACGAGCGCGATCCTCGGCTGTGCAGCGGTCATGTTCTCAGGCCTCCATGGCGTAGCGGACGGCGGCGACGATCTGATCGAGGTCACCGGCGGACAGCCGGGCGTGCACGGGAATGCTCAGGCACCTGCGGGCGACCGAGGTGGCGACCGGGGTCTCCTCGATGACGACGTTCGGGTGCGCGCGGTAGCAGTCGTAGTCGTAGGCCGTCTTCGGGTAGTAGATGCCACTGCCGACGCCGCGTTCGGTGAGCCGCTCCGAGAGGGTGTCCCGGTCGATCGGCGAGTCCTCGTCCAGCAACACGGTGAACTGGTGCCACACGTGGCCGCGACCGGACTGCTCGCTGGGCAGCACCAGGCCGGGCACGTCCTCGAGCCCGGCGCACAGCGTCTTCGCGTTCCGGCGGCGGGCGTCGACCTGGTCGAGGTAGGACCCGAGCTGCGGCAGCGCCAGGCTGGCCTGCAGGTCGGTCATTCGGTAGTTCTGCCCGACCATCTCGTACATGTACCGCTGGCGCATGCCCTGATTGCGCAGCACCCGCAGCCGGTCCGCCACGTCGTCATCGTCGGTGGTGATCATGCCGCCCTCGGCGGTGGTCAGGTTCTTGGTTGCGTAGAAGGAGAAGCAGCCGAGGCCGAAGGTGCCGGCGCCGCGGCCGTCGAACGTCGCGCCGTGCGCCTGCGCGGCGTCCTCGACCACGGTCAGCCCGCTGCTCTGCGCGATCGGCATCAGCGCGCCCATGTCGGCGGTCTGGCCGTACAGGTGCACCGGCATCAGCACCTTGGTGCGATCGGTGACCCGGTCCACGACGACGGCGGGATCGATGTTGAAGTCGTCGGCGCGGATGTCGGCGAACCGGGCGGTCGCGCCGGCCTCGAGGATCGCGTTGAGGGTGGCCACGAAGGTGAAGGGGGTGGTCAGCACCTCGTCGCCGGGCTGCAGGTCCTGCACCTGCAGGGCGGCGATCAGCGCGGTAGTGCCGTTGTTGACCGCCACCGCGTGGCGGGCACCGACCAGCGCGGCGAACTCGTCCTCGAGCCGCTTGACCTTCGGGCCCTGGGCCACGATCCCCGATCGCAGGGTGTCCAGCACCTCCCGCTCGACGTCCTCTCCGAACGAGATGCTCGAGATGCCAATCACTGGGTAACCCTCCGATAGATTCAAGCGCCAGACACCCTCGACAACTCAGGTGGCGCCGGACTGAGGGTAACGAAGCCGCCATCCACGCCTCGAAAGGATTCATCCGACACGCATGTCCGGACACGCGAATTGCCACATCCACCCCACTGCGATCATCGGCGACGGAGTCGAGATCGGAGCCGGCGTCACCATCGGTCCGCACGCGGTTCTCACCGGACCGTTGGAGGTGGGAGACGGCTGCTGGATCGGTGCCGGCGTCGTTCTCGGATCACCACCGGAGATCCTCGGTGCGGCGCACCCGGACGACTGGCGCGCCACGTCACCGCACCGCGGCATCGTGATCGGAGCCGGCACCACCATCCGCGAACTGAGCACGGTGCACCAGGGCAGCGAGCGGGTGACGACGGTGGGCGCCGACTGTTTCGTGATGAACCGAGTCGCAGTCGAACACGACGTGCAGATCGGTGACCGTTGCGTCCTGTCGGCAGGCGCGACCTTCGCGGGCCACGTCAGCATCGGCGCCGGCGCAAACATCGGCATGCACACGGTGGTGCACCAGCGCCGGGTCGTGGGGGACGGCGTGATGGTCGGCATGGGAACGGTCATCGTCAAGGACGTGCCCCCGTTCACCAAGGTGTTCGGCAATCCGGTCGAATTGCGCGGCACCAACACCGTCGGGATGTCACGTCAGGGCTTCAGCGAGGCCGACATCGAGATCGTGGTCCGCGCGTACTCGGGGGGTCGGCTGCCGACCGCGGAGGAGCAGCCGACGGCCACCGCGGCGGCGTTCGATTGGTGGCAAAACCGAGCGCAACGGCCGTTGGTCGGGTAAGGGCTTCGGCAACGGCTGTTATCGTCCCTTCCGCGTCAGGAAATCGGTAGAGGGGAGAGTGCGGGTGAGTTCTGTGTCCGAACCAGCCCCTCCGACCGAGGACGGTTCCGCCGAACCCACCGGTCAGACCGGACGTGGTCGCGCCCTCCTGATGAACGGCCTGCGACTCGTGGTCATCGTGGCGATCGCGGTGGCCATCGTGTTCGCGGTGAAGTCGCAGTGGTCGGCGGTCAAGGACACGATCTCCCAGCTCAGCTGGTGGTCGCTGGCCGCCTCGGCCCTGTTCGTCTTCCTCGGCATGGGTGCCGCCGTCCGGGCCTGGCAACACGCCCTCGGCGCGCTCGAACAGCCGATCCCCGCGTTCGACGCGGCGCGCTGCTACCTCGTCGGTCAGCTCGGCAAGTACCTGCCGGGCAGCGTCTGGGCCTTCGTCCTGCAGACCGAACTGGTCCGCCGGGCGGGCGTGTCCCGGGCCGCGGGGTTCATCACCGTGCTGGTCACCGTTGGGCTGAGCACCACATCCGCGCTGGTGGTCGGGCTGTTCGGCCTGCCCGCACTGTTCGAGATCAGCACGGCGGCAGCGGTCGCGGTACTCGTCCTGGTCCCGATCGCACTGCTGTGTGCCTACCCGCCGGTGCTGACCCGGCTGGTGAACTTGGCGCTGCGGATCCTGCGCCGCGAGCCGCTGCACCAGCCGCTGACCATGCACAAGATCGGCCTCGCGCTCGGCTGGTGCGCGGTCAGCTGGATCCTCTACGGCGTGCACCTGTGGCTGCTCGCATCGAGCGTGGCGGGCTTCGAGTTCGGCGGGCTGATCGAGTGCATCGGGGCTATCGCACTCGGCATGTGTGCGGGCGTGCTGGTGTTCGTTGTCCCGTCGGGGCTCGGCGTCCGCGAGGCGGTGATCGTCGCGGCCCTCTCGCCGTTCATGGACGCGGGCGTCGCGCTCGGGCTGGCCCTGGCCTCCCGCCTGGTTTTCACCCTGTGCGAGGTCTTCGCCGGAACGGTGGCCGCGCTGGCCGGCTCTCGGGTACTGCGCAACGCACTGGTACACGAACACTCCCGGGTACCGGGACCCGCCGAAGCCTAGGACTCGGCCGAGCTCAGTTCCAGCCGATGCCCAACGGACCGATTCCGACCGACCCGATCCCCGTCGTCATCGACCCCTCGACCAGCGAGCCGGTGTTCGCCGAGCCGGTGTTGGAGGAGCCGGTGTTGACCGATCCGACGTTGGTCGATCCGGTGTTCGCCGAGCCGAGATTCAGGTTTCCGGTGTTGGCGGACCCGACGTTCCCGGTGCCGGTGTTCGCCGACCCGACATTGCCGGAGCCGGTGTTCGCGGAGCCCAGGTTGCCGGACCCGGTGTTCGAGGAACCGGCGTTGGCGGACCCGGTGTTGCCGGACCCGGTGTTGTTCGAGCCGGTGTTCTGGGAGCCCGCGTTGTAGGAGCCGGTGTTGTCCGGGCCGATGTTGAGGGATCCGAAGCTGCTGCCGCCTCCGGAGGAACCGGCGCTGCCCGAGCCGAGGCTGCCGGCCACGTCACGGCAGGGCAGTAGGCCCGCGACGTCGTCCTGTGCCAGAGACCGGACCAGCGCCGCGACGTCGGCCAGTCCGGCATCCGCGCAGGACGGCTGGGCGGCGGCGACGGCGGGGTGCGCACCCACCAGATCGCTCACGGGATCTGCGGTGGCGAGGCCCGCGCCCGCGTAGCCCGTCGACAGCGCGGCGAGCGCGGCTGCGACCGCGAGGGTCCTGGCCGTCGTGACCCGGCGAACAACGTTCATGGAGCGCTCCTTCTCAACCCGTAAGGCGCGAGCGAACTCTCAGTGAATGGGTGTTGCGCAGGTGACGGTACCGCCGCGCGGGCGAGCCCGCGCGCCAATCGGCAATTGTCGGCGAGTCCTAGGAGAGCGGGCCGACGGCGGCCGAGCCGATGCCCGTCTCGAGCGACCCGGCGGTCCCGGACCCGGTGTTGGCGGACCCGGCATTGCCCGAACCGGTGTTCGCCGAGCCGACGTTGGTGGAGCCGGTGTTCGCGGACCCGAAGTTCCCGAGGCCCGTGTTCGACGAGCCCACGTTGAACCACCCCGTGTTCGAAGAGCCGAGGTTGAACCCGCCGGTGTTCGACGATCCGGCGTTGGCGGACCCGGTGTTCAGCCACCCGATGTTGTTCCAGCCGGTGTTCGCGGACCCCGAGTTCGCGGACCCGGTGTTCGCGAAGCCGTCGTTGTTCCAGCCCGCGTTGGCGGAACCGGAGTTCGCCGAACCCGTGTTCGCCCACCCGTCGTTGTTCCAGCCCACGTTGTCCGACCCGGTGTTGGAGGAACCGACGTTGCCGGGTCCCAGGTTCGACGAGCCGAGTGCGCCCGCGTTGACGGCGTCCCCCACGCTGCCGAGTCCGACGAACCCCGTGAAGGTGTCGGCGGCGCCGGCGGTGTCGGTCAGCTGGCACGGGCTCGGGCCGGAGCCGGCCGACCCGCTCGCATCGGTGATACCGGCACACCCGCTGTCGGCGACCGGCGCGGCCGCGGAGGCACCGGGCGCGGCGATCGCGGCGGTCCCGAACGTCGCCGCGACCGCGACGGTCCGCAGCGCCGCACCACGTCGTGTCGTGCTCCAGCGAGTGGGGGCCCGGTGCGCGCCAGCCATCACGATTCCTTCCCTGGCCCGGTGGCCGAGGCGAACGGTGGAACACCGTGTCGTCAGCCGAACACCGTGCTACAGGGGCTATTTCCCGCCTGTGGGCAGCAGCGTAGCGGACCCGGTCACGACCTGGCGAGCAAAATCATGCTCAACTTTCCAAATCCTGCTCAGTGTTTGCATAGAAGGCCTCCGTCGCGGCCTTCTGCGGCCGCCACCACGCCTCGTTGTCCCGGTACCAGGCGATTGTCGCCTCCAGCCCGGCGCGGAAGTCCCGGAACCTCGGCGCCCACCCGAGCTCGGTGCGCAGCCGTGTCGAGTCGATCGCGTACCGCAGGTCGTGCCCGGGCCGGTCGGGCACGAAGTCGAAGTCGGCCCGGTCCCGGCCGAGGAGCTCGAGGATCGTCTCGACGACGGTCCTGTTGTCGGCCTCGCCGTCGGCGCCGATCAGGTACGTCTCGCCGATCACCCCGCGGTCCAGGATCTCCCACACCGCGCGGTTGTGGTCGTCCACATGGATCCAGTCCCGCACGTTCGCGCCCGCGCCGTAGAGCTTGGGCCTGCCCCCGTCCAGGACGTTGGTGATCTGGCGCGGAATGAACTTCTCCACGTGCTGGTACGGCCCGTAGTTGTTGGAACAGTTCGACAGGGTCGCCCGGATGCCGAACGAGCGGGTCCAGGCGCGCACGAGCATGTCGCTCGACGCCTTGGTGGACGAGTACGGGCTGGACGGGTTGTAGGCGGTGGCCTCGGTGAACCGCGCCGGATCGTCGAGCGCGAGGTCGCCGTACACCTCGTCGGTCGAGATGTGGTGGTAGCGCACGTCGTACCGGCGGACCGCCTCGAGCAGCGCGAAGGTGCCGACCACGTTCGTCTGCACGAACGGCCACGGGTCGGCGAGCGAGTTGTCGTTGTGGGACTCCGCCGCGAAGTGCACCACCGCGTCCGAGTCCGCGACCAGCCGGTCCACCAGCGCGAGGTCGGTGACGTCACCGTGTACGAACTCGATCCGGTCCGCCACCGGGTCCAGCGAGGCGCGGTTGCCCGCGTAGGTGAGGGCGTCGAGAACGGTGACGCGGACTTCGGGTCGCTCGGCCACGGTCTGGTGGACGAAGTTGGCGCCGATGAACCCGGCGCCCCCGGTGACGAGAAGCCTCATGTGCAGGAACACTACTGCGCACCGCACCGGCCGACGCGGACTGCGTGAGACAGTAGGGGCCATGCGCGGAATCATTCTGGCCGGTGGGACGGGGTCACGGCTGCACCCGATCACCCTCGGGGTGAGCAAGCAACTGGTGCCCGTCTACGACAAGCCGATGATCTACTACCCGTTGTCCACCCTGATGCTCGCCGGCATCCGCGACATCCTGGTCATCACCACCCCAGAGGATGCGGAGCAGTTCCGGCGGCTGCTCGGCGACGGGTCCCAGTTCGGCGTGAACATCGACTACCGCGTGCAACCGAGTCCCGACGGTCTCGCGCAGGCATTCGTCATCGGAGCCGACCACATCGGCTCGGAGCCGGTGGCACTGATCCTCGGTGACAACATCTTCTACGGACCCGGGATGGGCACGCGGCTGACCCGCTTCGAATCCCTCACGGGCGGAGCCGTGTTCGCGTACCGGGTCTCCGAGCCCAGCGCGTACGGCGTGATCGAGTTCGACGCCGACGGGCGAGCGGTGTCCCTGGAGGAGAAGCCGAAGGTGCCGCGCTCGCAGTTCGTGGTGCCGGGACTGTACTTCTACGACAACGACGTCGTCTCGATCGCGCGCGGGCTGCGCCCGTCCCAGCGCGGCGAGTACGAGATCACCGACGTCAACCGCACCTACCTCGAGGCGGGCACCCTGCACGTCGAGGTGCTCCCCCGCGGCACCGCCTGGCTCGACACCGGCACCTTCGACTCGCTGCTGGACGCGTCGAACTACGTGCGCACCATCGAGGAACGACAGGGACTGAAGATCGGCGTGCCCGAGGAGGTCGCGTGGCGACGCGGGTTCATCGACGACGACCAGCTCCGCGAGCGCGCGGAAACGCTGGTCAAGTCCGGCTACGGCGACTACCTGCTCGGCCTGCTCGAGCGCGGCAAGGACTGGTGAGGCGTGGAGTTCCGTGAACTGAGCGTCCCCGGCGCCTGGGAGATCACCCCTCGGCAGTTCGGCGACGACCGCGGCGTGTTCCTGGAGTGGTTCAAGGGCTCGGCGTTCGAGGAGACGGTCGGGCGGCCGCTGGACCTGCGCCAGGCGAACTGCTCGGTGTCTGCGGCGGGGGTGCTTCGCGGCGTCCACTTCACCGATTGCCCACCCGGGCAGGCGAAGTACGTCACCTGCGTCAAGGGCGCATTCCTGGACGTGATCGTCGACCTGCGGGTCGGCTCCCCGACCTTCGGGCAGTGGGACAGCGTGCTCATCGACGACGTGGACCGCCGGGCGGTGTACCTGTCGGAGGGCCTCGGGCACGCGATCCTCTCACTCGAGGACGGCTCGACGGTGATGTACCTGTGCTCGATCGAGTACACCCCGGCCCTGGACCGGGACCTGCACCCGCTCGACCCGGATCTCGCGATCGCGTGGCCGACGGTCGGGCGCGACGGGTCGCCGCTGCACTACCAGCTGTCCGAGAAGGATTCGGCCGCACCGTCGTTGGCGCAGCTGGTGTCGGAGGGCGTGCTGCCGCGGCACTAGGCCGGAATGCCTGCCGGTTCGTCGACGGAGGGTCGTGCGTGCGCACTCACGGAGCGCACACAGCACCCGGGCGAGGTCAGGATTCGCCGTTCACCAGTCCCGGTTGCCACGGACGTTTCTTGGTCTCGATCCCGAGCTTGTCCGCGAAGAGACGGCGTTGGACGATCCACCCCGCGACGCTGATCGCGATCCACGCCAGGGTCGAGAAGACCTGCTGCCAACCTGAATTCGGATCCCGGAGGAACTCGAGCGGGCCGGCGGTGCGACCCAGCCCGTTCAGGATCATGCTCGCGCCCCCGATCGAGGTGAGCCACAGGAGGGCACGTGCACGGTACTTGTCGGCGAGGAATGCCGCCGCGACCGCCACGGCGAGGACGACGATGGCGCTCAGGGCCCAGTTGTTGTCGCCGGGCTGAAGGACGTCGGCGGTTCGGGCTCCCACCATCGCCCCGGCGAGCCCACCGATGAAGTAGGCGGAGAACCTGAAGACCAACGACGTGACGACCCACGCCGTGACGGCTCCGACGAGCGCGAACAGGAACAGCGCGGCCAGTGAGGCATTGAACAGGTCCGCAACCAACCACCCGAGCCCGAAGCCGATGGCCAGCACGGCCAGGTGCAGCGAACGGATGCCGTAGAAGCACAACAGTGCACCAATCAGCATGATGACGATCCCGTTCATGGGCACTCCTCGATCGACGTGCAGTCATCGTCGGTCCCCGCACACGCCGCTCTCTTCACCCGGCCGGGGTGAAGAGAGCGGCGGTCGCCTGCCGTCGGAGACTCAGGGCGTGACGATGGCGAAATCCGGGTCGGGCGCATCGAGGTAGCCGACCAGCTCGCCCAGCTTGGCGACGTCACCGTCGGCCTTGACGCTGCCGTCCGAGATCAGCTGGCTCAGGTCCGCTCCCCCGAGGAGGACGCGGTGCAGATCCCGATTCGACAGCGTGAATGCGGCGTCCGGTACGGACACTTGGCCGTCGAGGTCGAAGTGCACCAGCAACCCGTTGCGGAGGTGGCTGCGATGCACCACGTCGGCGTCCTCGACCCGCCAGTCGATCGTGATGTCCGCCGACCACGCCTTGGGCCCGTCGATGCGCAGCGCGATCGCGTCGAAGAGCTGCTCGACGGACAGCGCTCCCGCGATGTCCGGGGAGGCGGTCGCGGTCGGCGTCCCGACGGGTCCGTTGCGCAGTTCGTAGGCGCCCATCAGGAAGAAGTTGCGCCAGGTCCCGTTCTCGGAGCCGAAGCCGAGCTGCTCGAGCGTGTCCGCCTGCAGCATCCTGGCCTCGGCGTTGTCGGGGTCGGCGAAGATCACGTAGTTCAACACCTGTGCGACCCATCGGAAGTCGCCCTCGTCGAAGGACTTCCGCGCCTTCTCCAGGACGGCAGGCGCGCCGCCCATGAAGTCGACGTGCCGTTTCGCCGACTCCGCGGGGGTGTGCTGCCACAGCGTCGCCGGGTTGCCGTCGAACCAGCCCATGTAGCGCTGGTAGATCGCCTTGACGTTGTGGCTCACCGACCCGTAGTAGCCGTGCGTGTGCCACGACTTCTCGACGGCCGGCGGCAGCGCGATGCCCTCGGCGATCTCGATCCCCGTCGCGCCCTGGTTGATCGCCCGCAGGGTCTGGTCGTGCAGGTAGCCGTAGAGGTCACGCTGGACGGACAGGAACTCGGTGAGCCGGTCGGTCCCCCACGTCGGCCAGTGGTGGGAGGCGAACAGCACGTCCGAGCGTCCCGCGTACCGGTTGATCGACTCGGTCAGGTACTTCGACCACACGTGCGGGTCGCGGACCAACGCGCCGCGGAGGGTGAGCAGGTTGTGCAGGGTGTGCGTGGCGTTCTCGGCCATGCACAGCGCCCGCCGGTCCGGGAAGTAGAAGTTCATCTCCGACGGCGCCTCGGTACCCGGGGTGAGCTGGAACTCGATGCGGACGCCGTCGACCACTTCGGTCTGTCCGGTGTGATCGATGTCGACCGTCGGGTTGATCAACGTCGGAGTTCCGGTGGAGGTCGTCGGGCCGAGTCCGGCGCCGACCGCCCCCAGCGGCCCGCGCGGCAGAGCCGCCCCGTACATGTAGGCCGCGCGCCGCCCCATCGCGGTGCCCGCGTACACGTTCTCGGACACCGCGTGTTCGACGAATCCGGCCGGAGCCAGGATCGGGCAGCGACCCGCGTCGACGTCCTCTTGGGTGGTGACCCCCTTGACGCCGCCGAAATGATCGATGTGGCAGTGCGAGAAGATCACCCCGGTCACGCCCCGATCCCCGCGGTGCTCGCGATACAGCGCCAGGCCCGCCGCCGCCGTCTCCTCGGAGATGAGCGGGTCGATCACGATCACCCCGGTGTCGCCCTCGACCAGCGTCATGTTCGACAGGTCGAGCCCGCGGACCTGGTAGATGCCGTCGGTGACCTCGTACAGGCCCTGCATCGCGCACAGCTTCGACTGCCGCCACAGGCTCGGATGCACCGTGTCCGGGCACTCGTCGTCGAGGAACGCATACCCGTCGCTGTCCCACACCACGTCCCCGGAGGCGTTCTTCACCACCCCGGGCTCGAGCACGCCGACGAGACCACGCCCCGCGTCCTCGAAATCCTGCGCATCCCCGAACGGGAGCGCACCCGCCGCATCGTCGTTCCGAGTCTTCACGGACGCGGTGGCAACATTCTGATCAGACATGGAACCCCTCTCGCATGACCACGCGGACCGGTCGCGTCGGTACGCCCTGACGGTCCACGACACGGTGGACGGTTATCGACTCACCTGACGAACCTGTCACCGTCCGCACCCGACGGCGTCATCCGGCAGGGGTGAGATGTCCGCATCCGTGCCGCCGGGTCGATTCGGAATAACCGCGAGACGGAGTAGGTTGGACCGTGCGACACCGTCCGGACATACCCCGGGTACCACATTTGATTCGTCGCTTCGAGCGACCACTTGCCGAGAGGCGATATGGCGGGCGGTGTCGCCCCGAAGCCGTCGGCGCGTCCCGTGCCGGCGGCTTCCGCTCACTTCCCTCCGCCCGAAAACGCGCGTGCGCGGCACGGCCCCAGTAGCGTCTGGAGCACGACTGCGCAGGATTCGACCGGGGCGGCCGAGCTGTCGGACAGCCATGACGGCGACGCCGCCGGATGCAGGGTGTGGATGGAGAGCACGGAGCGCGATCGACGACGACCGCCGCGTCACCGTGGACTGAGCGTGCTGGTGATCGCTGCCGCGGTCGCGGGCTGCCTGCTCGTCGGCAGCCGGCTCGGCCCCGGATCACCCACCTTGCCCGCCATCCCCGTGCCGGCCGCCGCGCCCGCGGTCGCGCCGACCCCGCTCAGCCCCGCCGAGATCGAGGCCCGCGTGGTGCCGACCCTCGTCACCATCAATTCCGTCGCGGGCCCGCTCACCACCGCGGGCACCGGCATCGTGCTCACCGCGGACGGCGTGGTGCTGACCAACCACCACGTCATCGACGGCGCCACCGACATCAGCGCGACCGCCCTGGTCGACGGCTCGCGCCACCCCGCGCAGGTGCTCGGCTACGACCGGTTCCGGGACGTCGCCGTGCTGCGACTCGACGGCGCGGAGACCCTGCCGACCGCCGGCCTCGGACGGTCCGCGGACCTGCACCTGCGCGACCCGGTCGTCGCGATCGGCAACGCGGAGGGCGGCGGGGTGCCGATGTCCGCACCGGGCGAGGTGGTCGGGGTCAACCAGTCGGTCACCGCGCGCAACGCCTCCGACGGCAGTCGCAATCGGCTCACCGGCATGATCGAGGTCGACGCCGACATCCGGCCCGGCGACTCCGGCGGCCCCCTCGTCGACGCGTTCGGCAAGGTCGTCGGCGTCAGCACCGCGGGCAACACCGGGATGCGCCCCACGCCCGCGCCCGGCGCCCCTCCGACGACGCGCGCGCCCGTGCCGGTGGAGTCCTACGCCATCCCCATCGACGACGCCGTCGCCCTGGCCGACCAGATCCGCGCCGGGCAGGCCTCCGAGACCGTGCACATCGGGCCGACCCCGCTGCTCGGCGTCGCGGTAACGGACGCAAGCGAGGCGCAGACCGGCGCCAAGGTGATCGCGGTCGGTCCGGGCAGCCCCGCCGAACAGGTCGGGGTCCGGCGTGGGGACGTCATCGTCGGGTGGGGCGGCAACCCGATCCGCTCGTCGAGCGACCTGACAGTCGAGATGAATGCCCGGCACCCCGGCGATCGGGTCGACCTCGCCTGGATCGACGATTCGGGGCAGCGGCGTACTGCGTCCCTGGTGCTCGGCACCGGTGCGCCGTGACGGCCGCGGCTAGTGGATCTTGAAGATCACCGCACGCTGGACGACGAAGTTGATCACCGTCGCGGTGCCCTGCGCGATGACGAACGCGAGCGGGTTCCGCCACCACTCGTCCGCGAAGACGTGGTTCATCAGCTCGTTGATGCCCACCTGCACGGCGAACGTCACCGCGTAGAGCACCACCACCGCGACGAATCGAGCCCGGCTGGGCGGCGCGTTGAACGTCCAGCGCCGGTTGATCAGGTATGCGGTGCTGGTGCCCGCGACGAAGCTGATCGACTTGGCGGCGACGCGCGGCAGGCCGAGCGCCATGCCGAGCACGTACAGCCCGTAGTCGACGACCGCCGACAACCCACCGGTCGCGATGAACCGAACCAACTGGGTCTTGAGGTCCACATCGGTGCCGCCCGGTTCGTCGACGACGGGCAGTTCGACGGGCAGCGGCAGACGGGGCTCGGGCGCGTGGGGGGTACCGGACACGGGTCGAGGGTAGGCGACGCCGTCACCGGCGCACCTGTCTCACCCACCCGAGGCCCACTGTGCGCACGGCCGCGCCCGCGTGACGTGCCGCACAACACCTGGACCTCCAGTGCGGTTGAGGTTGCAGCATCGGGTTCACGTCAACCGCAAAGGAGCATCTCGTGTCCGTCTACTCGCTGCCTGAACTGCCCTACGACTACGCAGCCCTCGAGCCGCACATCTCCGGCAAGATCATGGAGCTGCACCACGACAAGCACCACGCCGCCTACGTCGCCGGCGCCAACGCCGCCCTCGACAAGCTGGCCGAGCTGCGCGCCTCCGACGCCCTGGCCCCCGTGGTCAACCTGCACGAGAAGAACCTGGCCTTCCACCTCGGCGGCCACACCAACCACAGCGTGTTCTGGAACAACCTGAGCCCGAACGGTGGTGGCAACCCCGAGGGCGAGCTCGCCGCCGCGATCGACGACCAGTTCGGCAGCTTCGACGCCTTCCGCAGCCACTTCTCGGCGAACGCCAACGCCATCCAGGGCTCCGGCTGGTCCATCCTCGCCTGGGACTCCATCGGCCAGCGGCTGATCATCGTCCAGCTCTACGACCAGCAGGGCAACATCTCCATCGGCCTGACCCCGCTGCTCATGCTCGACATGTGGGAGCACGCCTTCTACCTCGACTACCAGAACGTCAAGGGCGACTACGTCAACGCCTTCTGGAACATCGTGAACTGGCCGGACGTCGCGGCACGCTTCGACAAGGCCCGCACCCAGACCGCCGGTCTTATCGTCTGACGCGGCTCCGCCGCCCGTGCGTTTCCGGGCCAATCCCCAGGAACGGCCCCGGCAGCTGCCCGCTCGGTGTGCCCGGAACTGGGCGCCGAGTGTGCAGCTGGCGGGGCAATTGTCGAGTGGCGGGGGACATATCTGCACACTCGCCAGGGGTCGAATCCGCTACCGACAGGTAGCCTCTACACCGATGTCCACGACAGCTGAAGAGTCCCCGGCGGCCCTGCCGCAACCGGCGCCTCTGACAACCCAGACCCGCACCCTCACCGGCTGGGGGCGCACCGCCCCGACCACCGCGGAGGTGCTGTCCACGCCCGACGTCGAGGTGATCGCCAGCGCAGTCGCGCAGGTCGCCGAGAAGAACGAGGGCAAGCCGTCCCACCTGCGCCGGGGCGTCATCGCCCGAGGCCTCGGGCGGTCCTACGGCGATCCGGCCCAGAACGCGGGTGGCCTGGTCATCGACATGAATGCCCTCAACCGCATTCACCGCATCGACCGCGACACCGCGCTGGTGGACGTCGACGCCGGTGTGAGCCTCGACCAGCTCATGCGGGCGGCGCTGCCGTTCGGCCTGTGGGTTCCGGTGCTGCCCGGCACCCGCCAGGTCACCATCGGCGGCGCCATCGGCTCCGACATCCACGGCAAGAACCACCACAGTGAGGGCAGCTTCGGCAACCACGTGGTGTCGCTCGACCTGCTGACCGCCGACGGCCAGGTTCGCAAGCTGACGCCGAAGGGCGGTCGCAACGACCCCAAGGGCGCGCTGTTCTGGGCGACGATCGGCGGCAACGGCCTGACCGGCATCATCCTGCGCGCGACCATCAGCATGACGCCCACCGAGACGGCGTACTTCATCAACGACGGCATCCGGACCGAGAGCCTCGAGGAGACGGTCGCCGCGCACCAGGACGGCACCGAGGACAACTACACGTACTCGAGCGCCTGGTTCGACGTGGTCAGTGCGCCGCCGAAGCTGGGTCGCGCGACGATCACCCGCGGCTCGCTCGCGAAGTTCGACGAGCTGCCGAAGAAGCTGCAGAAGGACCCGTTGAAGTTCGACGCCCCGCAGCTGATGACCGTCCCGGACGTGTTCCCGAACGGCCTGATGAACAAGCTGTCGGCCAGCGCCATCGGCGAGTTGTACTACCGGATGGGCGGGAACTACACCGGCAAGGTCCAGAACCTGACGCAGTTCTACCACCCGCTCGATCTCCTCGGTGAGTGGAACCGCGCGTACGGCTCGAAGGGCTTCCTCCAGTACCAGTTCCTGGTGCCCACCGAGGCCCTCGAAGAGTTCAAGAGCATCATTCGGCACATCCAGGCGTCGGGCCACCACTCGGCACTCAACGTGTTCAAGCTGTTCGGACCGGGCAACAACGCGCCGCTCAGCTTCCCGATGGCGGGCTGGAACGTCGCCATGGACTTCCCGATCAAGGCAGGCCTGAACGAGCTGGTGACCGAACTCGACAAGCGCGTGCTCGAGTTCGGCGGCCGGCTGTACACCGCCAAGGACTCGCGCGCCACCGCCGAGACCTTCCACGCAATGTACCCGCGCATCGACGAGTGGCTCGCCACCCGCCGAAAGTACGACCCCACAGGCGTTTTCGCCTCCGATATGTCCAGAAGGTTGGAACTGCAGTGATCAACGCCGTGGGTAACCCCCAGACCCTGCTGCTGCTCGGCGGCACCTCCGAGATCGGCCTCGCCATCTGCGAGGAGTACCTGCGCAAGGCGCCGATGCGGGTGATCCTCGCCGCGCTGCCCGGCGACCCGCTGCGTGAGGACGCCGTCTCGCAGATGAAGGCCGCCGGCGCCACCGAGGTGGACGTCGTCGACTTCGACGCCCTGGACACCGAGGGTCACCCGAAGGTGATCGACGAGGCCTGGTCCAAGGGCGACGTGGACGTCGCCGTCGTCGCGTTCGCCCTCGACGGCGACGCCGAGGAACTGTGGCAGAACCAGCGCAAGGCCGTGCTGGTCGCGAACGTGAACTACACCGCCTCGGTCTCCGTCGGCGTGCTGGTCGGCGAGAAGATGAAGGCACAGGGCTTCGGCCGGATCATCGCGATGTCGTCGGTGGCCGGCGAGCGCGTCAAGCGCGCCAACTTCGTCTACGGCTCCACCAAGGCCGGCCTGGACGGCTTCTACCTCGGTCTGGGCGAGGCCCTGGCCCCGTTCGGCCCGCGCGTGACGGTGGTCCGGCCCGGCATGGTGCGCACCCAGTTCAGCGCGCACGTCAAGGAGGCCCCGCTGACGGTGAACAAGGACATCGTCGCCACGCTCGCCGTCGCCGCGTCCGACAAGGGCAAGGAGATCGTCTGGACGCCGGGCCCCTGGCGATTCGTGATGATGGGCCTGCGGCACGTTCCCCGCGCGATCTTCCGCAAGCTCCCGATCTGACGCAGCTTCGCTGCCCGTGCGCGATTTTCACCCCACCCGGGGTGAAAATCACTCACAGTCGCGCAGCGACCTAGACTCCGAACCGTGACGACCACCGCCGCCAGCACCGTCCCCCCGAGCACCGTCCAACCCGCACGCCGGGCGGTCGGAACAGCCGGGGAGACGGTGCTGGCGGCGGTCGTTGCGGCCGTCGTCGCCGCGGTCGGGCTGGTCGCCTTCTCGGTCGTCGACTGGCCCGCGTTCAACTCTTCCAACGTCACCCGCGCGCTGACCACCGTCGGTCAGGTCGTGACGATGGCACTGCTGGCCGTCTCGGTGTGGCTGCTGCGTACCCGTCGCGCCCCCGCCCTGGCGAAGGCACTGTCCTGGGTGGGAGTGTCCGGATTCGTCACCGTCACCCTCGGGATGCCGCTGGCCGCGACCAAGCTGTACCTGCACGGCGTCTCGGTGGACCAGGAGTTCCGCACCGAGTTCCTCACCCGGATGACGGACACCGCCCGGCTTCACGACATGACCTACGCGGACCTGCCGTCGTTCTACCCGGCGGGCTGGTTCTGGGTCGGCGGTCGCGTGGCCAACCTGCTCGGCATGGACGGCTGGGAGGCCTTCAAACCGTATTCGATCGCCTCGCTTGCGGTCGCCTCTGTGATCGCACTTGTGTTGTGGTCCAGGCTGATCCGCGCCGATCTCGCGGTCGTCGTGTCGCTCGCCGTCACCGCGATCGCCCTCGCCTACGCCTCCCCCGAGCCGTACAGCGCGGTGCTCGTGGTGCTGTTGCCGCCGGTGCTGCTGCTGGCCTGGGGCGGGTTGCACCGGTCCCCCGGCTCCGGCGGCTGGGGCGCGATCGTCGGGACCGGCGCCTTCCTCGGCCTGGCCGCCACCTTCTACACGCTCTACCTCGGCTGGGCCGCCTTCGCCGTGACGCTGATGGCACTGGTCGCGGCCGGGTTGGCATGGCGGGCACACGGATTCGCCGCGGTGCGCGATCCGCTGCTGCGGCTCGTCGCGGCCGGGGTGATCGCGGGGCTGATCGCTCTCGTGGTGTGGACGCCGTTCCTGCTCGAGCTGCGCCACGGGTCGCCCGCCGGTTCGGGCACCGCCACCCACTACCTGCCCGAGCCCGGATCGACGCTGCCGCTGCCGATGTTCGACGCGTCCCTGATCGGCGCCCTGTGCATGCTCGGCACGATTTGGCTCGTCGGCCGGGCCACCTCGTCGCGTCGCGCCCAGTCCCTCGGCATCGGCGTCGTCGCGGTGTACCTGTGGTCGCTGCTGTCGATGGCGTTCACGGCCGCGGGCAACACGCTGCTCTCGTTCCGGCTCGAACCGGTGCTGCTGGTTCTGCTCGGCGCCGCAGGCGTTTTCGGCTTCGCCGACTTCTCCCGCTGGATCATCCTGGCAACCAGCGACAATCCGAGGATCAAGGCGGCGCTGGTGGCGGTCGGCGCGCTCGGTGCGGTCGCATTCGCGCAGTCGATTCCGCACCTGCTGGCCCCGGAGATCGACATCGCGTACACCGACACCGACGGCGACGGGGTGCGCGCCGACAAGCGGCCCCCGGGCGCCGCGTCGTACTACGCGGACGTCGACAAGGAGATCGCGGCGCACCGGCCCGTACCGCGACACGACACCGTCGTGCTCACCGCGGACACCAGCTTCCTGAGCTTCTACCCGTACTTCGGCTTCCAGGGCCTGACCTCGCACTACGCCAACCCACTCGCCCAGTTCGACCAGCGCGCCGCGGCGATCGGACGGTGGGCGGAGGCGTCCGGTCCCGGCGATCTGATCCGGCAGATGGACGAAAGCCCTTGGCGCACACCGGATGTCTTCGTGTTCCGCAAGAGCGACAAGGGCTACACGCTGCGGCTCGCGCAGGACGTGTACCCGAACGACCCGAACGTCAAGCGCTACACCGTCACGTTCGACAAGGCGCTGTTCGACGACCCCCGGTTCACCACCACCGAGGTCGGGCCGTTCGTCGTGGTCACCCGCACCCGGTAGTCGCACGACCGAGGGGAACCGAAAGTCGGTTCCCCTCGCCCTGGGCGGTGGTCAGCGGCGCACGAGCGGCATGATCGCCCGCACCCGGGCGTCACGCAGGTACAGCCCGCCCCACACCAGGATGCCGAAGTAGATCGGCGCCAGCGTCGTGCTCAGGATGGGCTGCTCGGTGAGCAGGTTGGTCGCCACCGCCCCGCCGAGGTACCCGGTCAGCAGGACCGCCCCGAGGATCGAGGTCGCCGGGATCACGTAGAGGATCAGGCAGGCGGCCAGCACCACGCCGAAGACCCGGTTCAGGCTCGGATCGAACCCGAGGTCGGCCATCGCGGTTCGCACCTGCTCGACGTTCGCGATGTGCGTGATCGAGTCGAACAGGAAGAAGAGCACGGCGAGACCGCTGACGATCCGGCCGGCGAGCCGCGCGCGCGGCGAGATCGAACCGGTTGCCGGCGGGGTGGCGGTGGCGGTGGGGCGCGTGGTGGTCATGGCTGGCTCCTCGGGGCTTGCTCCGCGCACGGTCGCGTGAAGCTGTTGCCATGTAGACCCCCGACGTTCGCGAAACTCATCGCGGCGCCGGAATTCACCCGCCGAACCAGGCCTGCGCGTCCAGTCGAAACCCCTGACCGGCGGTGACGGTGCGCAGGTCGTCCTCGAGGGCCCGCAGGCGACCCTGTCCGATCGTCGACGCCCAGTCGGCCTGCAGTTCATCGAAGATGATCGCCGAACGCCGCAGGCTGTCGATCCCCCGATCGGTGAGTTCCACCCGCTTGGCCCGCGCGTCCGACGGATCGGGCCGCCGCGCGAGGTATCCCAGCGACTCCAGGCGGTCGATCGTCTTGCCCGCCGCCTGCTTCGAGATGCCGAGTCGCCTGCCCACCTCGCTGGCGCTGGCGCCACCGAGCCCGACCGCCTGCATCGCGAAACCGTGGGCCGGCCGCATGTCCGGATGCCCCTGCTCGGCGAGCCTGCGATGGACCTCGTCGATCAACGACCGGAATCCGGCGAACAGCAGCAGGGGCAGTTCGAATCCCGGGCTCTCGTGCTCACTCATGCCGCACCCCTTGCGCAATATCGACAACCAGGTTTACGGTTTAGACAACCGCATTGTCTACTTTAGCCGAGGGAGCCCCCCATGTCGTTCACCGCGCACACCACCGCGACCGCCCCCACCGCCGTCCGGCCGATCATGGCCGCGATCGAGCAGCAGTTCGGCTTCCTGCCCGCCGCGACGGCCCTGATGGCGGAGTCGCCGGAACTGGTGCAGGCCTTCGCCCGGGCGAACTCGCTGTTCGAGCGCGGCACCCTCACCCACCTCCAACGCGAGGTGGTGGTGTTCGCCATCGTGACCCGCAACGAGTGCCACCTCTGCGTCGCCCTGCACTCGGCCGGCCTCACCCGCGACGGGTCCTCGCCCGACCTGATCGCCGCGCTGCGCGAGCGCCGACCGCTCGACGATCCCCGGCTCGAGGCGCTACGCCGCTTCACCCTGGCCGTACTCGACAGCGCGGGCGCGGTGGACGAAGACGGGATGCGCGCCTTCCTCGGCGCCGGCTTCACCACCAGGCAGGCGCTCGAGGTCGTGCTCGGTATCGGCACCTACACGCTGTCGACCTTCGCCAACCGGATGACAGCGGCGCCGCTGGACGAGGCGTTCGTGCCGTTCGCCTGGGAGGCCGTCGGGTAGCCACAGCACCGATTCGGCCTCCTCGGCGTGTCGCTCCCCTCATCATTGACGGCGACACTGGCGACACTCTCGGGATCCGCACGATCGACGGTTCCGTCCCCCGCCGTCGACCGCACCGAAGATCGAGGACGATGACCGAGCCGAGCACCCTCACCGACGACGCCACCGCATCCGGGCAGTCGCGGTCCGAAAAGCCTTCCCGCCGTGGGCGAATCCTGACCCGGACGGCGATCGCCGTCCCGCTCGCGGCCGCGGTGCTGGTCGCCGGCGCCTACGCCGGGACCGCCGCGCTCGACATCCCCGCACCGCCGACGCTGGCCCGGCTGCTCGTCGACGCACCGTCCACACAGGGCGCGCTCTACCCGGCCCGGGCCGTGCCCGCGACCCACCCGCGCCCGCTGCCCGTGCGCCCGGCCGCGCTGCCCGAGACCGTGCCGTGGAAGGGCGGGCAGATACCCGTCGCCGAGTTCCTCGACGCCACCAGGACGAACGCCTTCCTGGTGCTGCGCGACGGAGCCCTCACCCACGAGTGGTACCGCGACGGTGTCGGGCCCACGACCCGGCTGGCGTCCTGGTCCATGGCGAAGTCGGTGGTCTCGCTGCTGGTCGGCCAGGCGATCGACGCGGGCAAGCTGAGCGAGGACGACCGTCTCGTCGACGTGCTCCCGGAGCTGGCCACCGGCGGCGAGTACGACGCCATCACCGTGCGGAACCTGCTCGACATGACCTCGGGCGCCGACGTGTCGGAGAACTACAACCCCTACTATCCGCTGACCGGCACCGCCCGGATGTACCTCACCCGAGACCTCGACGCGTTCGTCCGAGACCACCGGAGCGTGCAGTTCCCACCCGGCAGCAGGGGCGACTACCGCAGCGTCGACACCCAACTCCTCGGCCAGGTGCTCGCCCGGGCCGAGGGCCGGCCGCTGACCGACCTGCTCGCCGCCGACCTGTGGGGCCCCGTCGGCGCGGAGGACGACGCCACCTGGAATCTCGACCGGGACGGCGGGCAGGAGAAGGCGTTCTGCTGCATCAACGCCACCGCCCGCGACTTCGCGAAGATCGGGCAGCTGGTCCTCGACGGCGGCCGCGTCGGCGACACGCGAGTCGTTCCGCCGGCGTGGATCTCGCGGATCAGCAACCCGGCGCCGCACCCGGTGGACAAGTGGGGGTATTCGGCGCAGTGGTGGCATCCCACCGGCGGCGACGGGTCCGACCTTTCCGCAATCGGCGTGTACGGCCAGTACACCTACGTCGACCCGACCACGCGCACGGTGATCGTCAAGCTCAGCGACTACGGGACCGAGCAGGACGAGCAGGAGACGTTCGGGGTGCTGCGGGCGATCGCGGTCGCCCGCTAGCGCGGGACGATCGACTGATCACAGGCCCGGGAGAATGCTTCGGAATCAACGCAATTCACGATTCTGCCGCGCCGGCTGCGGCTCGTCTCGTTCGATGCTTCGGACAGCGAAGGATCGGTGCGCTTCGCGCCTCGGCGAAGTAGACTCAGCACAACAGACCAACGGGTCACCGGTGTGGAGTGCGTATTTCCGGCTGATGACGCGATTGCACGTTGCGAATTTTCGAATGCCGTAACCCACTGCGGTACAACGCATTACGCCAGAATCATTCGATCGCACGCACCCGCTGGGACTGTCGAGATGTCGGGGTGATCGCTCTGGGTACAGAATCGTAGAGAGAGGTCGCTGGAGGCCACTCGGGCCCAGCCGATTCGATGGACCAGCCGAACGCCGATGCCTCGCAGCCTGCCGCAATCACCTCTCGGACCACACCACCCGAGTTCGGCTGATCGACCACCTCCCCCGCTGGACGGAGTCCGTCATGTCCAATCGTCGATGGCGCTCGAGATGCGCCGCGCTTGCCGTCCTACCCACGGCGTTGTTCATCGCACTACCGGGCGCCGCTCTCAGCGACACCACACCTTCTCAGCAGCCCCAGGTGAACCCGGAAGAGAAGGCCGCCGCCCTCATCCGTCCGGCGGTCGTCTACCTCGACGCGTCCGCCAAGGGCTGGATCCGCGCTCCCAACGGGAGTGTCTTCGGCCCGTACCTGACCGGCTGGCGTTGCACCGGCTTCGTCGTCAACCCCGATGGCTGGGTAGGCACGGCCGGTCACTGCGCCGGCGGCTCACGCGAGGCGATCATCCAGGAGGCCGTGAACGAGGAGGCCAAGAAGGATCCGACGGTGAACCCGGACCAGCTGTACAAGACCGTGCTCGCCAACGACCGAGTCGAGGGCGAGACCGGCGGTTCCGACCCGGAGATGACGATCACGGTGACCTACGGCACCGGCAAAGGCACCACCCTCCCCGCCGAAGTCTCCGACGTGCGGGCACCCGGCAAGGGCGACGTGGCCCTGCTGAAGGTGCAGAAGTCCAACCTGCCGTCCTCCGAACTGGGCACGGACGCCGACGTCTCCATCGGCACGCCGATTCTGGCGGTCGGCTACCCCGGCAGCACTGACAAGGTCACCGACGTGACCTTGGACCCGACCAACAAGAGCGGCAAGATCAGCAAGAAGTCGACCCAGGACACCATGCCCGTCTACGAGATCGATGCGGCACTCTCCCCGGGGATGAGCGGTGGCCCGACCATCGCACTCGACGGCAAGGTGCTCGGAGTGAACAGCTTCGGCCCGAAGGGGGAACAGCAGGCGTTCAACTTCATCGCACCCTCCAGCGGTCTCGCCGAACTCATGTCCGGCAAGAACGTCACTTCGGAACTGGGCCCGGCCGATCACGCATATCGGAGCGGACTAGACAACTTCTACGCCGGCAACTACTCCGACGCGATCGCGGACTTCGACGACGCCATGTCGCTGTCGCCCGACTATCCGGGTGCCGCCGACTACAAGACGAACGCGGTGAACAACCGGGAGAAGTACGGCGACACGTCGACGTCGTCCAGCTCGAACGTCAAGTGGTACGCCCTCGCCGGCCTCGCGGCGGTACTCGTCGCCGGCGCCGCCGCCATGGTGATCCGCAGTCGTCGCAGCGCCACGGCAACCGCTGGGGGTCCCGGCCCGCAGCCCACTCCCGGCGTACCGCCCACTCCCGGCCCGCCGCCCACTCCCGGCGTACCGCCCACTCCCAGTGCGCCGCCACCGACCGGCGCCGCGGCTGCGACCACCGCACAGTTCACCGACGGCCCGTCCGCCCACGCACCCGGCGAGGGCGGTGGACAGCCGTCCACGGAGGCCGGACCCGAAAGTCCCGAAGCTGGCGCCGCCGCCTCGACGACGGCCCCCGCGCCTCCGAACGAAGCGGGGGCAACCCCCGAAGCGGCAAAGCAGGAGCCGCACTTCTGCGCCTCGTGCGGAGCCGAACATCATCCGAACGAGAAGTTCTGCCCCAACTGCGGGAAGGCGATCACCTGAGCGTCTCGAGTTCGGCATTGACACAAGTAAGGCTGCGGCCTTAATCTGGCTCTTGTGACCAGGACCACATCGCGCGAGGCCATGATTGATGCAGCCGAACAGATCGTCGCCGAAAAGGGAATGCCCGCACTGACGCTCAAGGACGTCCAGATCGCGGCTGGACAATCGAACAAGTCGGCGGCGAAGTACCACTTCGGGTCCCGGGAGGGACTGATCGGGGCCGTGATCGAGGCGCGCGGGTCGGCCGTGAATGCACGGCGGCAGGCACTACTCGACGAGATGGAGGGCCACGGAACCCCGCTGACCGCGCGGCAGGCCGCGGAGGCGATGGTGTGGCCGCTGGCTTCCGAGACGCTGAGCCGTCCCGGAAGCCGGTATGCCCGGTTCCTGGTCCAGGCGCTGTTCGACCCCGCACTGGCAGATCTGATCAAGCAACACCTGAGTTCGGAAAGCTACCGGCGCGTACATCAATTGATGGTCGACGCCTGCCTGGCACCGCACGAGACCGCGGAGTGGCGCGCCGTGAACGTGGTCGTGTTCAGCATTTCCGTTCTCGCCGCGTACGAGAGCAGCGACCGCACGGCAGACCAGCGAAGGGCGACTGTCACCGATCTCATCGACAGCTGCGTCGCCATCCTCGAGACCTCACCCAGCACAGATACCGGAACCCAAGGAGTCAGTCCATGACCTATGCACTTCCCGTCACCGCCGTCCCCACTCCCACCGATCCGCTCGCGGCCTACGGCCCACTCGTTGCCACGAGAATGCCGGAGACCCTGGAAGAGCGTCCGTACCAACTGTTCACGCTCACGCCGCACACACCGACCATCGGTGCGGAGATCTCGGGGATCAGGCTGAGCGGCGACCTCTCCGACGAGGTGCTCGCCGAGCTGCGTCGCGCACTGCTGGAATGGAAGGTCCTGTTCTTCCGCGACCAGGACATCGATCGCAGCGAGCACCGAGACTTCGCGGCACGGTGGGGTGAGTTGGAGCAGCACCCGTTCTTCAAGTACACCCAGCCCGGCCAGAGCGACGCCGATGTGGCCACCCTGGCCAAGGACGCGATGTCGGTCGGAGTGGAGAACGTCTGGCACAACGACGTCACCTGGCACGAGTTCCCTTCGTATGCAGCTGTTCTGCGCGCCGTCGAGATTCCCTCCGTTGGCGGCGACACGCTGTGGGCGGACACCGGCGCCGCCTACGACCTGCTCCCGGAGGACATCCGGGCCCGGATCGACGGCCTCGAGGCCGAACACGACTGGATGCAATCGTTCGGGATCAGGATGCCGGAGGAGGCGGTGGCGCAGCTCCGCCCGCACTTTCCGCCAGCTATCCACCCCGTGGTGCGGGTGATCCCCGAGTCGGGCCGGCGCGTGCTGTTCGTCAATTCCGCCTTCACACAGCGGATTCTGGGCATCTCGGAGGATGAGTCGAACGAACTCCTCCGACTGCTGTACCGACACGTCCAGCGTCCCGAGTTCCAGGTTCGTCTGCGGTGGCAGAAGGACACGATCGCCTTCTGGGACAACAGATCCTGCCAGCACTACGCAGCAAGCGACTACTTCCCGGCTCGCCGGGTCATGGAGCGTATCTCGATCGTCGGCGACACCCCCGTGGGCGTGCCCGGTCCGAGCGATCGGATGTGAACGGGTGGAGTCACAAGTCGCATCCATGAGCCGGGGCCGCATCCTCACCGTGCTCGGCGTCATCATCCTGCTGTCGGAGATCGCCACATTCGAGATCCTCATGGTTCTCCCGGCATTGCCACACATGGCACCCGCCTTCCAGACCCTGAACATCGCGTGGGTCGTCTCGATCGTGACGCTCGCGGGCGGCACCGTGATGCCGCTCGTCGGTAAGGCCGCGGACAAATGGGGCAAGAAGCGGGTGATTCTGTCGCTTGCCGTGTTCTTCATCGCGGGAAGTGTGTTGTGCGCGTTGGCGACTTCGTTCGCCATGTTGATGGCCGGACGAATCCTGCAGGGCTCCTTGATGGGAATCGTCACGATCTCCTATGGCCTGATCCGTGACATCATTCCTCGTGACGTCGTGCCGATCGCCCTCGGCGCTGCGGTCACAGGGATCGGGATGTCGGCGATCGCGAGTCCGTTCATCGCCGGCTGGCTCATCGACCACACCGGATACCAGGGAATCTTCTGGTTCATGGCGGCCTACGTGGCCGTCCTGATCCCCTTCTACGCACTGATCGTTCCGGAGAGCCCGATCCGCGTGGACCGGCCGCTGGACTACCTCGGGGTCGTCCTGCTCGGTCCGGGGATCGGCATCGTGCTCGTCGGCATCACCAGGGGCGCCCGAGCCGGGTGGACCGATACCCTGACCCTCGCCGCACTCATCGGTGGCGCCGCGATGCTGGTGGGATTCGTTGTGTGGCAACGCTTTGCACCCAGCCCCCTGATCGACCTCAACGTCTTGTTCGGCAGAAGGTTCGGTCCGACCGTGCTCGCGGTGGCCTGTATCGCCTACATGATGAGCGCCCATTCTCTCCTGATCCCGACCATGTTGCAGACCCCCTCGGGTCTGCCGGGGATCAGCTATGGTTCGGGCCTGTCCGCGATGGAATTCGCGATCTGGACGTGCCCGCTCGGCATCGCGTCGATGTTCGCCGGGCCGCTCGGCGGAATCGTCTCCAAGCGGATCGGCGCACGATATGTGCTGTTGACCGCGGCCGTGTTGTTCCTGGTCGTGATGTTCCTGGGTTCACGTCTGTTCACGATCCAGTGGCAGGTCGCGGTCATGAGTTCCATCATGGGTTTCGCCGTCGGATTCCTGCACTCGTCGAATGCGAACCTGATTCAGGACGCGCTGCCTGCCTCGCAGGGTGGCATCGGCAACGCGATCAGTGGCATGGGTTCACTGCTGGCAGGCGGGATCGCGACCACCCTGACCGGGGTGGTGATGTCACGCCACGTACTCGCGGTGAACCCGAAGACCCACGCCGTGTTGTACGCCGACACCGCGATCACTCGTGGCTACCTGTACGCCGCCCTCGTCGGCGTCGTGGGCCTGGGCGTCGCGCTGATCATGCGGCACGGTCGCACGCCTGCGCAGGGCGGTCTGCAGCCGGACACCCCACCGGATTCGACCGGTGTCGTCGAACCCGTCAGCCTTGCTCCGACCACTCCGTGACGACCGGCCACGCAACGCTCTCCGGCCGAGCCTTGCCCGTCACCACGCTTCGCCGTGTCACACCACCGCACACACCCACATTGTGCGAATACTCTTGAAGGACCTGCCATGTCACTCAACCTCGCGGATCTCACCGAAGCGCTCGTCGATGGGGTTCCAGACAAGATCGCGCTCGTGTGCGGCGACGACACTCGCACGTTCGGTGAGTTCGATGCCGGCGCGAACCGGATCGCACACCACCTCGCCGCTCAGGGAATCCAGCCCGGCGAACACGTCGGACTCCACGCCCGCAACAGCATCGAGTACGTCGAGTCGCTGCTCGGGTGCCTGAAGGTGCGCGCGGTCCCGGTCAACGTCAACTACCGCTACGTCGATGCCGAGCTGACGTACCTCTACAACAACGCACAACTGGCCGCTGTGGTCGCGGACGGCGAGTTCAGCGACGTCATCGCCGAGGTGCTGCCCAAGTGCCCCACGCTGCGACACATCGTGCTCATCGGCGAGCCTGCCGGACCCGCCCTCTCGGCCGCCGCTGCGGCGGCAGGTGTTTCGGTGGCCGACTTCAGCACGGCCGTCGCTGAACAGTCACCCGGCCGGGACTTCCCCGAGCGCAGCAGCGACGACCGATACATCATCTACACCGGTGGCACCACCGGCATGCCCAAGGGCGTCATGTGGCGTCACGAGGACTTCTACTTCGCCGCTCTGAGCGGGGGCAATCTCATGGGGGCACCGATCCTGTCCGGTGCCGAACTGGCGGCCGCCGCGGCCGCCAACGCGGACCCGCTGTCCTACCTGCTCACCGCGCCGCTCATGCACGGTGCGGCGTCCTACTCGCTGTTCACCTGCATGTTCATGGGCTCCAAGCATGTGCTCATGCCCAAGTTCGAGCCCGTCGAGGCGCTCAGGCTCATCGAGAAGCACAAGCTCCGCTGCGTTCAGCTCGTCGGCGACGCGATCGCCAGGCCGCTCGCCGACGCCATCGCCGAGAACCGTGACCGCTTCGACCTCAGCTCGCTGTGGGCCATCGGCTCCGGCGGAGCGCTCTGGTCGGCCAGCGTGCGCGAGCAACTGCAGGAGCTTCTTCCGAATGTGGTATTGCGCAACGGTTTCGGGTCATCCGAGTCCGGAAACGACGGCGAGCTCAAGGCGAGCGAGGACGGACTGCTGCGGATGTCGCCGTCGCCGAAGGTACGCGTCGTCGACGCCGACTTCGCGACGATCATTCCCGGCTCGGACGAGATCGGTTACCTCGCACGCGTCGGGCACGTCCCGATCGGGTACTTCGGCGATCCGGAGAAGAGCGCTGCGACTTTCCCGGTGGTCGACGGTGTCCGCCTGTCCGTGCTCGGTGACCTCGCCCGCGTCGAGGAGGACGGCTCGATCGTGGTCCTGGGCCGCGGCTCCTCGTGCATCAACACGGGTGGCGAGAAGGTGTACGCCGAGGAAGTGGAGGAGGCGATCAAGGCTCATCCCGACGTGCTCGATGCGGTCGTCGCCGGGGTCCCCGATCCGACCTACGGCCAGCGGGTCTCGGCCGTGATCCAGGCCCGCGACGGCGTCGACGCACCCGGCCGCGACGATCTCATCGCGCACTGCCGCGCACACATCGCCGGCTACAAGGTGCCGCGCACCGTGGTGGTGGTCCCCGAAATCGTCCGCTCGCCGAGCGGAAAGGCGGACTACCGCTGGGCGAAGGCAACTCTCGAAGCCGCCGGCTGACGACTCGGAGCGCATCCGACATCGATTCCCCCTATTTCTGAGGAATGTTCATGACTATTGGAATGAGTGACGAAGACCGCGAACTCCGCGATTCCGTGCGCGGATGGGCGGCCCGGCACGCCACCCCGACCGTGATCCGTGAGGCCGTCGAGGCCAAGAGCGAGACCCGCCCCGCCTTCTGGGGTTCGCTCGCCGAGCTCGGCCTGCTGGGCCTGCACCTGCCCGAGGGGGTCGGCGGCGCCGGCTACGGGCTGCTCGAAACCGCCATCGTCGCAGAGGAACTCGGCCGGGCGATGGTGCCGGGCCCGTTCCTGCCGACCGTGATCGTCTCGGCGGTCCTGCACGAGGCCGGCCGCACCACCGAACTCGCCGGTCTGGCCGACGGTTCCGTGTTCGGTGCGGTGTCCCTTCAGCCTGGCGGGCTGAAGCTGGTGCGCGCCGGCGGCGCGGTCACCCTGTCCGGCACGTCCAGCCACGTTCTCGGCGGCCAGGTCGGCGATCGGTTCCTGCTCGCCGCCACCGACAACACCGGCGACCTCGCGTTCGTTCTCGTCGACCGCGACCGCCTCGAGGTGACCGAGCTGCCGAGCCACGATGTGGTGCGCCGCAATGCCGAGATCACCGTGGACGGCCTCGCCCTCGCCGATGGCGAGGTGCTCGCGCTGGATTCGCGGCGGGTCCTCGACATCGCCGCGACGCTGTTCGCGGCCGAAGCGTCCGGTCTCGCCGACTGGGCCACTGCCACCGCCGCGGACTACGCGCGGGTGCGGCAGCAGTTCGGCAGAGTGATCGGCCAGTTCCAGGGTGTCAAGCACAAGGCCGCCCGCATGCTCGCCCAGACCGAGCAGGCCCGGGTCACAGCCTGGGACGCCGCCCGTGCCCTCGGCGAGGACACCGAGGACCGACAGGCATCCCTGGCCGCCGCGGTCGCCGCCGCGGTCGCGCCCGAGGCCGCGTTCCAGGTCACCAAAGATTGCATCCAGATCCTCGGTGGCATCGGCTACACCTGGGAACACGACGCCCACCTCTACCTGCGGCGGGCACAGTCCCTGCGGATCCTGCTCGGCTCCACCGCATCCTGGAAGCGTCGGGTCGCGAGCCTCACGCTCGAGGGCGTGCGCCGCGTCCTGAGCGTCGACCTGCCGCCGGAAGCCGAGCAGATCCGCGCCGAGGTCCGCACCGAACTGACATCCGCCCTCGACCTGGAGGGCGCCGAGCGCAAGACGTACCTGGCCGCGCGCGGTTACACCGCACCGCACCTGCCCACCCCGTGGGGCAAGGGCGCCGACGCGGTCACCCAGCTGGTCATCGCGCAGGAACTACGGGCAGCGGAGCTCACCCCGCACGACATGATCATCGGCAACTGGGTGATCCCGACGCTGATCGCGCACGGCAACGACGAGCAGTTGCAGCGGTTCGTGCCGCCGTCGCTGCGGGGCGAGATCGTGTGGTGTCAGTTGTTCTCCGAGCCCGGCGCCGGCTCCGACCTGGCGGGCCTGTCCACCAAGGCGACCAAGGTCGACGGCGGGTGGAAGCTCAACGGTCAGAAGGTGTGGACGTCGATGGCCCGCACCGCCGACTGGGGCATCTGCCTGGCCCGCACCGACGCCGACGTCCCCAAGCACAAGGGCCTGTCCTACTTCCTCGTCGACATCAAGAACAGCGGCCTCGACATTCGGCCGTTGCGAGAGATCACCGGCGAGGCCCTGTTCAACGAGGTGTTCTTCGACGACGTGTTCGTTCCCGACGAATGCCTGGTCGGGGCGCCGGGTGATGGTTGGAAACTGGCCCGCACCACCCTCGCCAACGAACGGGTCTCACTGTCGAACGACTCCTCGCTCGGTTCCGGTGGTGAGGCGCTGCTGGACCTGGCAGCCGAGCTCCCGAGCTGCCTGGACTACGAGCAGCTGACCGTGCTGGGGAAGGTGTTGTGCGACGCGCAGTCCGGTGGCCTGCTCGGGCTGCGCACCACCCTGCGCTCCCTTGCCGGCGGACAGCCAGGCGCCGAATCCTCGATCGCGAAGCTGCTGGGCGTCGAGCACATCCAGCAGGTGTGGGAGGTCGCGATGGACTGGGCAGGCCCCCGCGCCCTGCTCGGCGACCAGGGTAGGTCCGCGACGCGGATGTTCCTGAGCTCGCAGAATCTCTCGATTGCCGGCGGCACCACCAATGTGCAGCTGAACATCATCGGCGAGCGGCTCCTGGGTCTCCCCCGAGACCCCGAGCCCGGAAAGTGACACCGACGAAGGACGCACCGTCTACGCGGCGGTGATACGTCCTCGCTCCGGAGCCGGCAGGCACGGCCAGCCGGCTCCGGACAGCGGCCGTCATGTGCACATCAACGAGGTCGATTCCAGAAGCCGTCCACCGATCACGTGATGGGCGGACAAACGACACGACGTCCACGAACTGGGCGTCGCCAATGCGCAAGGAGAAATTGTGGGTAATCCGGTCATCGTGGATGCTGCCCGATCACCCTACGGTCGGCGGGGTGGTTGGCTGTCCGGACTGCACGCGGCGGAACTGCTGGCGGCCGTCCAGTCGGGGTTGCTCGAACGCCTGCAGCTGGACCCGAGCATCATCGAGCAGGTCATCGGCGGATGTGTGACGCAAGCGGGCGAGCAGGCATCGAACGTCAGCCGTAACGCATGGCTGCACGCGGGCCTGCCCGAGCGCACCGGCGTGACGACGATCGACGCGCAATGCGGCTCCGGGCAGCAGTCGGTGAACCTGATCGCGGCCCAGATCGCGGCCGGCGTCATCGACGCGGGCCTGGCCTGCGGCGTCGAGGCGATGTCGCGAGTTCCGTTGTTGTCCAACATCTCCGGGGATGTCGGACATCCCCGACCGCAGGGATGGACAGTTGACATCCCGGCCCAGTTCCTCGGCGCCGATCGTATTGCGCGGCGCCGCGGCTTCACCCGGCAGGAGCTGGACGCATTCGGTCTCCGGTCGCAGCAGCGGGCCGCGCTCGCGTGGGAGGAGGGTCGGTTCGACCGGCAGATCATCCCGATCAAGGCACCCGAGGCCGACGGAGGCTCGGCTGGCGTCGTCGCGCACGACCAGGGGTTGCGCGAGACCTCCATGGAAGCCCTCGCGCGCCTGAAGCCCGTGCTCGACGACGGTCTGCACACCGCGGGCACCTCGTCCCAGATCTCGGACGGTGCCGCCGCCGCGGTGCTGATGGACGAGACCGTGGCGCGAGGACTCGGCCTGCGTCCGCGGGCGCGAATCGTCAAGCAGTGCTTGATCGGTGCCGAGACCCACTTCCTTCTGGACGGGCCGGTCCAGGCGGTGGAGCTTCTACTCGAGCGGTCACGGATGTCGGTGAAGGACATCGACCTGTTCGAGGTCAACGAGGCGTTCGCGGCGGTCCCGATGTCGATGGCGCGGGTCCATGGCGTCGACGAGGACCGACTCAACGTCAACGGTGGAGCGATCGCGCTGGGACACCCGGTCGGATCCTCCGGAGTGCGACTCATCGCGGCAGCGATCGACGAGCTCGAGCGTCGCGACGGCGAGCGGGCGCTCGTCGCCGTGTGTGCCGGTGGCGCGATGGCGAGCGGGGCAATCATCGAGCGGATATGACGTCCGGCGACGCTGAGCACGGGCGGGTGAACGGGAGAGGACCTCTCACCATGAATCAGGTGAAGGACGTCGTGGCCGAGAGCGAGCCGGACTATCGTTTCACGCTCGCCAACGAGCGGACGTTCCTGGCGTGGATTCGCACCGCGCTCTGCCTTCTTGCGGGGGCGGTCGCCGTTCACCAGTTGATGTCGCCGTTCCCGACGGCGGGCACCCGATCGGCCGTTGTACTTGCGTGCGTGAGCCTTTCGGTCGTCCTCGCGTTTGGCGCGTACTTCCAGTGGCGTGCCGTGCAGCGCGCGATGCGGCGGGACGAGCCGCTGCCGAGCTCCGCCCTGGTTCCGATCCTGGCGGTGGGTGCGGGCACCATCGCCCTGCTCACCATCGCCGCGCTGATCCTCTCGTGACCCCGGCACCAGCGCCGCGAGACCCCGGCCTGCAGGTCGAACGGACATCGCTCGCCTGGCGTCGAACCGCGATGTCCGCGATGGTGACTGCTGTGCTCTTGGTCAACCAGGTCGTGCAGCGAGGTTCGAGCGAGGCGGCAATCCCCGGGTTGCTGGCGGCGAGCATGATGCTGGGGTTCGCGGGGATCGGTCACCATCGGGCGCGCCGGCTGCGCGAGGGAAGAACGACCGCGAACAGTCGCCCGGTGTCGGCGGGTGCCGGTGCGGTCGTGCTGGGCGTCTTGGCGGCGGCCGTGGCCGGCTTCCTGTCTCGGTGACTCCCTGCGGAGCACTCACCCGTCGCCCGGATGCCGCCCCAGGAAGGTCAGCAACCGCTCCCCCGGACCGGCGTCTCGCGCCACCTCGAGCGGTCGGGCGAAGCGAGCGGGCCGGTCCGCCTCGGTGACGAACAGCGCTGCACAGGTTAGCAATTCGTCCGCCAACGCGGCCGGGATCGGACGGGGCTGTCCGCACGCCGCGGACACGTCCCAACCGTGCACCGCGACCTCCAGCGCGCCGGCGGCGGGAACGATGTCGGCCAGCACCGGCACCTCGCCGATCCGAATGGGAGCCGCGTCGCCGGACCCGGTCCACGAGCCGAGCAGGTGGCAGGCCCGATCCCGGAGGGCGGCAACGGGATCGGTCGATTCGTCGATCGTGTTCGGGTCGGGAACGAGCGTCACGGCGCGATCGTCGACGGCCTCCTGCAGGGTCGCGAGGGCGTCGTTCATGTGCGCCAGCAGCGCACGCAGATCCCACTCGCGGCACGGCGTCGGCGCCGTCATGTCCCGCGGCGTCACCAGTTGCAGGCTGCCGAGGGCGTAGCCGATCGACCTCTCGAGCAGCGCGACCGGATCCGCGATCGGCCATGCGACCGCACTGCCGGTCATGACTCGAGCGTCCGGACCGGAGCGACCCCGGTCCCCGGGAGCGGAGCCTGCGGAGCGACCCAGACCTCGGGCAGACCGAACTTCGCGAACAGCGAGTCGTCGAAGAACACCGTCACGTGGCCGATCCCGGACGGTCCGAGCGAGACGACCTGCAACTGGAACGCCCGGTACACGCCGGCCGGGTCGCGCATGTACATCGCGAAGGCCGGCTGACCGTTGGACACGGTCGGAACAAGCTTCATATCGCCGGGCCCCTGTGCCGGGCAGTTGTTCTCGATCAGGGTGCGGATCGCGTCGGGGCCCTGGTACCAGCCGACGAACGGCGGCATCTCCCAGACCGCGTCCTCGGTGAACAGCTCCTTCAGCGCCGCCATGTCATACGTCTCGAACGCCGACATGTACCGGTCGAGGAGCTCGCGCTGATCCGGCCGGACCGGTTCCACAACGGCCTCCTCCGTCGGGGAGGCCTGGTCGATCTGCGCACGAGCGCGCTGCAGCGCGCTGTTGACGGCCGCGGTGCTGGTGCCGAGCAGCTCGGCGACCTCCGCCGCCGGCCAGGCCAGCACCTCGCGCAGGATGAGCACCGCGCGCTGCTTCGGCGGCAGGAACTGCAACGCCGCGATCAGCGCCAGCCGAATGCTCTCTCGCGAGGTCGCGACCACCGCCGGGTCGCTGGCGCCCGTGCCGACCATGGTGTCCGGAATCGGCTCGAGCCACGGCACCTCCCGCTGCTCGACCAGGTCGTCCGCGGGGTCGGAGCTGGGCGCGCCGAGTCCGGTGGGCAGCGGACGCTTGCCCTTGCTCTCGAGCGCGGTGAGGCACGTCGTCGTCGCGATCCGGTACAGCCAGGTCCGCAGCGACGAGCGCCCCTCGAACCGGTCGTAGGCCCGCCACGCCTTGAGGTACACCTCCTGGACCAGGTCTTCGGCGTCGTGCACCGAGCCCGACATCCGGTAACAGTGGGCCAGCAACTCCCGCCGGTACGGCTCTGCCAGCGGGGCGAACTCTCCACGTACTGCGCTCTCGGTCATGCACCTCACCCTTCCGTGATCGGTCTCTCGAGTACAGACCATCGGCACGCGAGAAACTCATCGCCGGGTTTCGGCTTCGGCGACAAATGCGACAAACTGCTGAGCGTTGCCGATGACGAGCACCGGCGCACCGCGCCGACAGGGAAGTGGTCGAGGGGATGAAGACTGTGGTGAAACGTGGTTCGTGGGTCCGTGGGGCGGTCGCGGCGGCGGGAGTGGCGGCACTTGCGGTGGCGGTGACGGCCTGTTCCCCGAAGCCGACGACCGTGGCGGGGTCACCGATCGCCGTGACCACGACCATCTCGGGTCAGCAGGCCGGCGACGGCGGCGGTTCCACCGATTTCCGCGCCGAGGTCGGTGACTGCGTGACGCTGGGCGGAACGATGTCTGCGGCGGAGATCGACGGGGCCGCCTGCGGCAGCATGGACTCGAACTACAAGGTCATCGCGAAGGCATCCGCGAACACGCAGTGCCCATCGGATGCCGATCAGGTGTACTACGAAACGCTCGGCTCCCGGGAGCAGGGCGCGTTGTGCCTGGACATCGACTGGATCGTAGGCGGATGCATGAGTGTCCCGGCCGGCGACGACGAGCCGCGCCGCGTCGACTGCACCGACCCGACCGCGCCGTCGGTGGAGCGCGTCGTGCGGATCATCGAGAACTCCGCCGACATCGAGCAGTGCACCGAGGGCGGATTCGCCCATCCCGAGCGACGATTCACCGTGTGCACCGAATCCGTGACCGGCTGAGCGAGGCGCGGGGTTCGGGCGTCGGCTGCCCGGCAACCGGACGAACCGAGCCCGCGGTCGGTCAACTGGTGAACCCCACCTCGGCGAGGTCTGCGCGGTAGGAGCCCTCGGCCCCGGTCAGTCCCGAGATCCACACGAGCAATCCGGACATCGGCCGCGCGTCCCGCAGGGCGATGGTGGTGTCACGCGGACCCAGCACCCCCTCGCCGAGGACGGTCGTGTCCTCCAACTGTCCCCCCGGCGGCGGGGGCGTGCGGATCTCCACTCGCGCACCGGGGGTGGACGAGACGATCCACACCGCCCGCGTCACCGTGTCGGGCGGCAGGGTTACGACCAGGCCGACGCCGTTCTTGAATTCCGGGAACTGCCGGCGGTACGTGTCGGTAGACCACGCCGTGGCGAAGTTCGCATCGATCGCCAGGCCCGCATCGGCGGAATTGTCGGGGAACTGCTGGGGCGAGAAGACCGACGCGCCGATCGGTATCACCGGAACCTCCGGTGGCGGTGCGGGTTCGGCCGCGGTGGTCACGGCGGACAGGGGCGCCGCCAGCCCGGGTGCCTCGGGGTCCGGAGACTTCACCGAAGCGGTGCCGATCAACCACCCGATCGCGCCCAGCACCAGCACGGTCGTCACGGCGGCCGCCGACAGGATCGCCAGCCGACGAGGCGACATGGTGTCGCCTTCCGTCGATGCGACGGACGCGGCCGCGGCTTCCGCCGCTGCTCGCGCCCGCTCGGTGACGCCGGCAAGGGTCTCGGCGGTCGAGGCCGCGGTCGTCGCCGTGCCGGGGGTGAGCAGTTCGACTATCGCCGCGGACAATTCCGGTGGCGTGCCCTCCGGAAGTGGCTCGGTGTCGAGGGACCCTGACGTCAGGGCGTAGAGCACACGACCGAGTCCGTGCAGGTCCACCGCGGGACGCGCGTTCGCGCGTGTGCCGGGGAAAGCGAGGTATGCGACTCCGTCGATGCTCACCCGCACCCGACTCGCGCCGTCCAGCGACAGCACGGTGCCGAGCTCGTGAGCCTCCGCGACCGCCTCCGCCAAGGGGGCAGTCGCTCGGGCCGCGCCCGACGGGGAGGTCTCACCGGCAACGGCCTCGCGAAGCGAAACGCTCGGGATCCACTCGGTGACCACCACGGACAGCGAATCCATGTCCGTCATGTCGAGGATGCGTGCGACCGCGTCCGACCTGATCCGGCACAACCAGATCGTCCGCGCGAACATCTCCGCGAACTCACCGGGGTCGGCGCTCGGATCGGCGATGGTGAGGGCGACTTCGCGGTCGACGACCAGGTCCATCGCGTGCCAGAACTCCAGGCCGTCGACACCGCCGCACGACGCGAGCAACCGGTATCGTCCACCAGCGAGAACGACGCCCGGGCAGCGCTCGCGTGACTCCGCGGCGTCGGCGCGAAACGCCAGCTGCTTCGGCTTCGGAGCAGGCTTCGGTTTCGGCTTCGGTTTCCGGGCCGGCTTCGGGTCCGCGGCTGCCGGCCTGCGCTGTTCCTCCGTAGAGCTCATCGCACCACCACAATTCGCGGCAGGCATCCTCGCCTGCCGACCACCGCGCTGCGCACCCGACTCCTGTCGCCAAAAACCCCAGCCATGCTTCATGGTCCCACGCTGACCACGCTCCGTCGGGGAGGCCAGCAAACACGCAGCGTCGACGACGGCGAGGCTGAAAGGCCTGCTCGTGCGGGAGAACTCGCGCCGAAAGCGACAGTCGCGTCCACACATGGGCACTTTTCGTCGAAACGTGTGCACGTATCGCGCAATTCGCAGTGGTGTCCGCGGACGTCACACGACCGTCAGCACCTCCGGCCCGCGCTCCGTGATCGCGACGGTGTGCTCGCTGTGCGCGGCCCTGGAGCCGTCCAACGTGCGCAGGGTCCAGCCGTCCGGGTCGTGCCGGTAGTCGTCGGTGCCGCCCCGGATGAGCATCGGCTCGATCGCGAGCACCATGCCCGGGCGAAGCTTCAATCCCCTGTTCGGTCGTCCCTCGTTCGGAACATCCGGATCTTCGTGCATGGCACGGCCGATCCCGTGGCCACCGTGGTCGGCCAACAGACCCCAACCCCGCGATCGCACGAAAGTGCCTATGGCATCCGCGATGTCGCCGATCCTGTTCCCGACCGAGGCCGCCTCGACACCCCGGGCCAACGCGGCCTCGGTGTCGGCGATCAACCGGAGGTCCTCCGGGTCGGCCTCGCCGACGACGAAGCTGACCGCGGCGTCACCACACCAGCCGTCCAGGAAGGCGCCGCAGTCGAGGCTGACGAGGTCGCCGTTCCCGAGCCGGTAGTCGGAGGGAATTCCGTGCACCACTGCATCATTGATGCTCGCGCACACCACACCGGGAAAGGGGCTCGGCGCCCAGTTCGGGCGGTAGCCGAGGAACGCGGGGGTCGCACCCGCGGACCGGATCACCGAGGCCGCGGCCTCGTCCAGCTCGCGCAGGCTCACCCCGATCGCCGCGGCCGAGCGGGCGGCGGCGAGCGCGGCCGCGACAACTCCCCCGGCCGCCCGCATCGCCCGCACCTCGTGTTCGGTCTTGATCTCGACCATCGGTCCACCGTCCCTCGATCCAAATAACTATACCGGTATTACTATAGGCACATGGTGCGCGTGCCGCTCACGGCGGAGGAACTCGAACGAGGCCGGCGGCTGGGGGAACTGCTCCGCGCGGCGCGCGGGTCGGCGAGCATGGTCGACGTCGCGACCAGCGCCGGAATCTCCGCGGAGACACTGCGCAAGATCGAAACCGGCCGGATCGCGACACCCGCGTTCTTCACCGTCGCGGCGCTCGCGCGAGTGCTCGGCCTCTCGCTCGACCGCGTCGCACACGCCCTCGCGGACCCGCCGACCCGACACGAGGCGGCCTCGTGAGCCCGAGACCGTGCGGCCGGTCGGCCCGGATCGGTGCCGACTGAGCAACTGTTCGGCGTCGAGCAGTTCGGCCGAGCCTTCGGCCTGCCCTGCCGTCTCTTCGGGACAATGCGGGACGTGACGCAACCGGGATACGACGCCATGGCCCAGCTCTACTCCGAGACGTTTCCGTCGGCGTATCAGACCCCACTCGAAGGTCACGTCGTCGCAGGGTTCGTGGACCTCGTGCGAGAAGGCCCGGCCGAGGGCGTCGTGGTGGACGTCGGGTGCGGCCTCGGCCATGTCGCCGCCGACCTCGCCGGTAGAGGCCTCGAGGTGATCGGCGTGGAACCGAGTCTCGGAATGCTCGACATCGCCCGGGGCAACTACCCCGACCTCCGTCTGATCCAGGACGACGCGCTGCTCGGCTCCGCGGATCTCGCCGGCGAGCGCATCCGTGCGCTGATCGCGAGATTCAGCCTGATACACCTTCCACCTGCGGAAATTCCGGGGGTGCTGGCCCGCTGGGCGGACCTCCTCGATCCGGGTGCACTCGTATCGGTCGCCGGCCAGAGCACCGACACCGCCGGTGCGGTCGTCGAGTTCGATCACCTTGTCGCGCGGGCGTGGCGCTGGCATCCGGACCGCCTGGCCGGGGCACTCGCGGATGCGGGCTTCGACGAAGTGTGGCGGACCGTCAGTCGTCCCGACGCGCACAACCGGTTCCCGGCGGTGCATCTGGTCGCTCGACGGCGCTGAATCCGCCGCGCGCGACCTGTCCCGGTGGACGGCCCGTACCCAGCCGCCTTCCAGGGTGGATGAGTACCGTAGTCGACTAGCACCGCGGCCGACATCTCGTCGGACGCCGACGGACGGGAAGGGTGCATGACTGTATCTCCAGGTCGCACCGTGGACCCGACATCTCGCATCTCTCCCGGCGGCGTCGAGGACGGCACCGCCACGAGGCGTCTGCTCCCCCGCTGGACGCGATCGGACGTGGCCGCGGCCGTCGGGTTCACCGCGCTGGCAGTCTTCGTCCTCTCCCGGCAATGGCGCGCACCCGCCACCGGCTACCTCGTCGACAGCGGCCAGGACCAGCGGATGTGGGAGTGGTTCTTCGCCGTCGCCGCCCGCTCGATCACCCACCTGGACAACCCCCTGGGCACCGTCCTGCAGAACTACCCGCAGGGCGTCAACCTCATGGCCAACACGGCCATGTTCGGGGTCAGCATCCCGCTCGCCCCGATCACCCTGGTGTTCGGGCCGACCGTCACGTGGACCCTGGTCCTGACGGCCGGTCTCGCGGGCACCGCGTTCGCCTGGTACTGGCTGCTCGCCCGCTACGCCGTCCAGTCCCGCGCGGCCGCCGCGATCGGGGGCCTGTTCTGCGGGTACGCCCCGGCGATGATCTCCCACGCCAACGGTCATCCCAACTTCGTCGTCCTCGCACTGCTCCCGCTGATCCTCGGCTGCGTCATCCGGCTGAGCCGCGGCGCAGGTCCCCGTACCGCCGTCCTGCTCGGCCTGCTGGTCGCCGCCCAGATCGCGCTCGGCGAGGAACCGCTGCTCATCACCGCGCTGACCTTCGCCGTGTTCTCGGCGTGCTACTTCGCATTCCGGCCTCGGCTCGCGGCGCCCGCCGCCCGCAACGCGCTGCGTCCGCTGCTGCTGGCAGCGGCCATCGCGCTGGTGCTCACCGCGGCTCCGCTGTGGTGGCAGTTCTTCGGCCCGCAGAGCTACCACGCGATCGACCACGGCCTGATGGGCAACGACCTCAAGGCACTGCTGCAGTTCCCGACGCAGTCCCTCGGCGGGCACACCAATCCCGGCCAGGACGTCGCGATCAACCCCACCGAACAGAACGCCTACTTCGGCTGGCCGCTGCTGGCGCTGGTCGCGGCGGCTGCCGTCTGGCTGCGGCGCTCGCCGGTCGCGCGGGCCGCGTCCGTCACCACCGCCGTCATGATCGTGCTCTCGCTCGGCTCCCGGCTGATGGTCGGCCGCAGCGACACCGGCATCGAACTGCCCTGGAAGTGGATCGCGAACCTGCCGCTGCTCGAGTCGGTGCTCGAGACCCGGTTCGCGATGGGCGCGGTCCCGGCGATCGCCCTGCTGCTGGCCCTGGCCACCGACCGCGCGTTGCGCGAGCGGGCCGCGCGGATCCCCTGGTGCCTCGGGCTTCTGCTCGCCCTGCTCCCGCTCGCACCGGCCCCGCTCCAGGCCGTCGACCGGCCGGCGGCCCCCACGTTCTTCACCGACGGGACGTGGCGCGACTACGTCGACGCCGGGTCCGTCGTCACCGTCCCGCTGCCCCGCCCCGAGGACGCCCGGGCACTCACCTGGCAGATCGACACCGACTTCGGGTTCCCCCTCGCCGGCGGCTACTTCGTCGGTCCCGTCGGACCGGACAAGAAGGCCAAGTACGGCCCCGACGACCGGCCGACCGCGAGCGTGCTGGCGAAGACCCAGAAGACCGGCATCGCGCCCGAGATCACCGACGCGATGCGCGCCCAGGCGGTGGTCGACCTGAAGTTCTGGCGCGCCGACGTGCTCGTCCTGCCCCGCGGGTCGAACGAACGCGTGCTGCGGCAGACGGTGCAGAGCCTGCTCGGCGACGCGGGTCACCGCGCCGACGACGTGTGGGTGTGGGACGTCCGCGCGCTGGTCGCCGCGGGGCGCTGAAGCCCCCCGCCCACGACCCGGGGGCCGACGAACCGGGGGACGGCTAGGGGGTCGGGGGATGCCCGACTCGCCCCTAATCGGCCCCTAACCTGCGCCCGATCCGTTCCGCCCCGCGCCCGCTGCTCGGTCCAATGGCTCAGGCACCAACCGGTGCCGGTCACGATCGCATGACATGCAGGAGTGCTTATGTCCTTCTCCACGATCTTCTCGACCCTGATCTCCGCGATGTTCGGTGGCAACTTCGGCACCGGCTCCGGTGGCGCCGCCGGCGGCGGAGCGACCGGCGGCGGCGCCGGTGGGGGCACGGGCGGTTTCCACTTCAACTCCTGAGCCGAAGCGAGTCCGGGGGCCCACGCCCTCGCACGGACCCCGGACTCGCCCGGTCGCTCGACCGGGGACTCGACGCGCGACCCATAAGATCGGATCTTGTGCCCGCCGAGTCTGAGTCCCCCGCAGTGTCCGAGTCCGGAATCTCGAAACCCGGAATCGACACCGCGAACCCTTCGCCACTGCGGACCGCCCGGCTGATCGCGATCGTCGCGGGCCTGCTCGGTACCGTCCTCGCCGTTCTCGCCCCGCTGCTGCCCGTCGCGCAGCAGACCGCGAGCGTGTCCTGGCCGCAGAACGGCTCCCTCACCAGCGTGGATGCCCCGCTGATCAGTTACGAGCCGCTCGCCCTCGACATCCACATCCCCTGCGCGACCGCCGCGGCCCTGCCTCCCGGCGGCGACACCCTCGTCTCCACCGCACCGAAGCAGGCGCCCGATTCCGAGCTCGCCGGCCTCACCGTGAAGGTCGGATCCGACGCCGACCGCACGGTTTCGGTGGTGCTGCGGAACTCGCAGCTGATCGCCGCCCCGCTCGCCGCACTCACCTCGGGCGGCTGCACGGCGATCGTCGTGCACTCGGACGCGACCCACACCACCGCGACCTTCGCGGGCATGCCCGAGGGCACCGCCCCCGTCACCGCCGACGTCCCCGGCGACGTGCGTCCGCAGATGGTCGGGATCTTCAGTGACCTGCAGGGTGCGGCGCCCGCGGGACTGCAGGTGCGGGCCGAAGTCGACTCCCGGTTCTCGTCCAGCCCCACGTTGTTCAAACTGCTGGCGATGATCGTCGGCGTGCTCGCGACCCTGCTCGCGCTGGTCGCGCTGCATCGCCTCGACGACGTCGACGGCCGTCGCGCCCGCCGGTTCTTCCCGTCGCACTGGTGGAAGTTCACCGGCGTCGACGGGGTGGTCGTGGGCATCCTGGTGCTCTGGCACTTCATCGGCGCCAACACCTCCGACGACGGCTACCTGCTGAACATGGCCCGCGTGTCGGAGCATTCCGGCTACATGGCCAACTACTACCGGTGGTTCGGCGTCTCCGAGGCGCCCTTCGGCTGGTACTACGACGTGCTCGCCGCGATGGCGAAGGTGTCGACCGCCAGCACCTGGATGCGGCTGCCGGCGCTGATCGCGGGGATCCTGTGCTGGATGGTGATCAGCCGCGAGGTGATCCCGCGTCTCGGACGGGCAGTGCGGCACGACCGCATCGCACTGTGGACGGCGGGCCTGGTGTTCCTGTCGTTCTGGCTGCCCTACAACAACGGCCTGCGCCCCGAACCGATCATCGCGCTCGGCGCCCTGCTGACCTGGTGCTCGATCGAACGCGCCATCGCGACCGGACGCCTGCTGCCCGCCGCGGTCGGCGTGCTGATCGCCGCGTTCTCGCTCGCCGCCGGACCGACCGGCGTGATCGCCGTTGCCGCGCTGATCGTCGGCCTGCGGCCGCTGGTGAGGATCGTGGTGACGCGGGCACGTGTGGTCGGCTGGCTGCCGCTGGTCGCGCCGATCCTGGCCGCGGGCACCGTCGTCCTCGTCGCGATCTTCGCCGACCAGACCTTCGGCACCGTCCTGGCGGCGACTAAGCTGCGCACCGCGATCGGCCCCAACGTGTCGTGGTTCGGCGAATACCACCGCTACGACGCGCTGCTGAACGTCTCCCCCGACGGCTCGCTGGCCCGCCGGTTCGGCGTCTTCGCCATGTTCCTGTGCCTGATCGTGTGCGCGATGCTGCTGCTGCGCGGCCGGGGCAAGATCCCCGGCGCCGCGGCCGGGCCGTCGCGACGCATCCTCGGGATCGTCTTCGCCTCGCTGCTGCTGATGATGACCACACCGACGAAGTGGACCCACCACTTCGGCGTGTACGCCGGCCTCGCCGGATCCATCGCCGCGGTCACCGCAGTCGGGATTGCCGCCGCGACCCTGCGCTCGCGACGAAACCGCACGCTGTTCGCGGCCGGGGTGCTGTTCCTGCTCGCGCTGGCGTTCACCGGCCCCAACGGCTGGTGGTACGTGTCGAGCTACGGCGTCCCCTGGTGGGACAAGGCCCCCTCCATCGGCGGCAAGTCGTTCGCGACCGGATTCCTCGCGCTCAGCGTGCTCGCCCTGCTCCTCGCGGGATGGCAGCACCTGCGCGAGCCCTATCGCGCTCCCGAGCAGCCGCACCCGGCCCGCGGGTGGCGGGCCCTGCTCGCGTCCCCGCTGACCCTGGCGGCCGCGTTCATCGTGCTGGTCGAGGTCCTCTCGCTCGCGAAGGCCGCCGTGTCCCAGTACCCGGCCTACTCGGTGGCGAGGTCCAACTTCGACACCCTCACCGGTGACACCTGCGCCCTCGCCGACGACGTGCTGATCGAGCCCGATGCCAATGCGGGCGCGCTCGCACCGCTCGTCCCGGGCACGGATCCGTTCGGCGGGGCGGCAACCAACGCCGGGTTCACGCCCAACGGCGTGCCACTCGACCTCACCGCGGACGCGGAGAACAAGGCGGCGGGCGGCGCCAACACCGTCGACTCCAAGGCGACCACCACCAGCACCGGGACCGCCGCCGGGACCGGCGGCGGCACCGGGTCCACCGGCGTCAACGGCAGTTCGGTGGCCTTGCCGTTCGGGCTGAACCCGGCCACCACACCGATCCTCGGCAGCTACCAGGGCGGCACGCAGGAACCCGCGAAGGTCACCACCGGCTGGTACGCCCTGCCGGCGCGCAGCGACGCGGCGCCCATCCTGGTGGTCACCGCCGCCGGCCGCATCCGGTACGTCGACAAGGACGGCGTCGTCACCTACGGCCAGGACCTGGTCGTCGAGTACGGCAAGCGGACCGCCGACGGCGGCGTGGAGGCCGAGGGCTCCGTCGCGCCGATCGACATCGGCCCGACACCGTCCTGGCGGAACCTGCGGGTTCCGATGTCGCAGATCCCCGCCGACGCGGACGCCGTCCGGCTGGTCGCCGCCGACCACGACCTCACGCCGAAGCAGTGGCTGGCGATCACCCCGCCGCGGGTACCGCAGCTGCAGACGCTCAACGAGGTGGTCGGGTCGAGCGCACCGGTCCTGCTCGACTGGTCGGTCGGGCTGTCGTTCCCGTGCCAGCGCCCGTTCGACCACCGGTACGGCGTCGCCGAGGTGCCCGAGTACCGGATCCTGCCGGACCGCGTCGGCGCCGACTCCACCAACGGGTGGCAGGACAAGATCGGCGGCGGACCGCTCGGCTGGATCGACCTGCTGCTGACGTCGCGGACGATGCCCAGCTACCTCGACAAGGACTGGGCCCGGGACTGGGGTTCGCTCGAGAAGTACGCCCCGCTCGATCCGTCGGCGACGACCGCGACGGTCGACACCACGACCGTCACCCGGTCGGGCCTGTGGACGCCGGGTCCGCTCGCCGCGCGATGACCGACCCCGGAGGATCGGTGCGGGCCCTGCTCTTCGACGTGCAGGGCACCGCCACCGACTTCCGGTCCACGGTCGTCGAGGCGGCCGAGCACATCGTGGGCGGCCGCTGGCCGGGGATCGACTGGGGCGGGTTCGTCGACCGGTGGCGAGCGGCGTACTTCGCCGCGTTGACCGCCATGACCGGCCCCGACGGGGCCGCCGGAGCCGCCGGAGCCGCCGGGGCCGAGTGGTCATCGGTGCACGCGGTCTACCGGGACTCGCTGCGGCGACTGCTCGACGAGCACGGCGTCCGGCTGGACGACACCGAGGTCGAGGAGCTCACCCTGTCCTGGCAGCGGCTGAGGCCCTGGCCGGACACCGTCGCAGGGCTCGAGCGGCTGCGCTCTCGCTACACCCTGGCAACCCTGTCGAACGCGGACGTCTCCGCGGTGGTGAACATCGCGAAGGCGGGCGGGTTGCGGTGGGACGCGGTGTTCGCGGCGGAGATGTTCGGCGCCTTCAAGCCGTCGCCCGCGGCCTATCTCGGTGCGGCCCGGTATCTCGGCCTGCCACCCGAGCGGATCATGATGGTGGCCTGCCACAAGTACGACGTCGTGGCGGCTGCGGGCCTCGGTTTCCGGACCGCCTTCGTCGCGCGCCCCCTCGAGTTCGGTGTCGCCGGAGCGGTCGACGTGACTTACGACCGGGCGTTCGACGTCAACGCCGCCGACTTCCTCGACCTCGCAGATCAGCTGGGCTGCTGAACCCGTCACCGCGATTTTCGGACATTCTCCATGCGGTGTGAGTCGCTCAGGTTGCTCGCATACCATCGTGAACCGTGCCCGACGTCGTGACAGCTCTTCCCCAAGCCCCCGCAGCTCCCGAACAGGTAGATATGCGCGTGCAGTACCGGACCGCCCGGCTGATCGCCATCGTCACCGGACTGCTCGGTTTCGTCTTCGCCGTCGCGACCCCGTTTCTGCCGGTCAACCAGACCTCCGCCGCGCTGAACTGGCCGCAGGCCGGCGTCATCGGCAGCGTCGATGCGCCGCTCGTCGCCCAGGTCCCGATCGATCTGCAGGCCAGCGTGCCCTGCCGGCTGGTCCGCGACCTGCCGCCCAGCGGCGGACTGCTGCTCGGCACCGCCCCGCCGCAGGGCACCGGGGCACCGCTCAACGCGATGTTCGTCCGCGTCACCGAGTCCACCGTCGACGTGCTCGACCGCAACGTGGTCGTCGCGTCGGCGCCGCGGAGCGCGGTCGAGTCCGGCGGTTGCTCGGCGATCACGATCAGCTCGGACATCAACCACACGACGGCTTCCTTCGAGGGTCTCACGGTCGACGGACACCCCGTCACCGGCACCCTGACCGGCGACCTGCGCCCGCAGATGGTCGGCGTGTTCACCAACCTGCAGGGGCAGGCGCCCGCCGACCTGACGCTGACCGCCAACGTCGACTCCCGGTTCTCGTCCTCGCCGACGTTCGTCAAGCTCGCCGCGATGGTCCTCGCGTGCATCCTGACCATCGCCGCGCTGGTCGCCCTCGCCCGACTCGACGGCACCGACGGCCGGACACACCGACGCTTCTTCCCCTCGCACTGGTGGAAGTTCAAGCTCGTCGACGGGTTCGTCATCGGCATCCTGGCGGTCTGGCACTTCATCGGCGCCAACACCTCCGACGACGGCTACCTGCTCACCATGGCCCGGGTGTCCGAACACTCCGGCTACATGGCCAACTACTTCCGCTGGTTCGGCGTCCCCGAAGCCCCGTTCGGCTGGTACTACGACGTGCTCGCCGGTTTCGCCAAGATCTCCACCGCGAGCCCCTGGATGCGACTGCCCGCGCTGATCGCCGGCATCCTGTGCTGGCTGGTCATCAGCCGCGAGGTGATCCCGCGACTGGGCCGCGCGGTCCGGTTGAACGCGGCCGCGGTGTGGACCGGCGGCCTGGTCTTCCTCGCGTTCTGGCTGCCCTACAACAACGGCCTGCGCCCCGAACCCATCGTGGCGCTCGGCGCGCTGCTGACCTGGTGCTCGGTCGAACGCGCCATCGCGACCGGACGTCTGCTGCCCGCCGCGGTGGCCGTGCTGATCGCCGCGTTCTCGCTCGGTGCCGCGCCCACCGGACTCATGTGCGTGGCCGCCCTGCTCGCCGGCGCCCGCCCGATGGTCCGGCTGATCGTCAAGCGGCACCGGGAAGTCGGGACCCTGCCCCTGGTCGCGCCGCTCCTCGCCGCAGGCGCCGTGGTGCTGGTCGCGGTGTTCGCCGATCAGACGTTCGCCGGCGTCCGCGAGGCGACCCGGGTGCGCACCCTGATCGGCCCGAACATGCACTGGTACGAGGAGTTCCTCCGGTACTACTACCTGTTCGTGCAGACCGTCGACGGCTCGCTCGCCCGCCGGTTCGCCTTCCTGATCATGATCCTGTGCCTGTTCACGGCACTGTTCGTGCTGTTGCGCCGCAAGAAGATTCCGGGTGCCGCGGTCGGACCGTCCTGGCGTCTGCTCGGCGTCGTGTTCGGCACCGTCTTCTTCATGATGTTCAATCCCACCAAGTGGACGCACCACTTCGGTGCGTACGCGGGCATCGCCGGATCCCTGGCCGCACTGACCACGGTCGCCGTCTCGGCCGCCGCGCTGCGCTCGCGCCGCAACCGGACCATGTTCGCCGCGGGACTGCTACTGGTGCTGGCCTTCTCGTTCGCCGGCATCAACGGCTGGTGGTACGTGTCCAGCTACGGCATCCCGTGGTTCGACAAGACCGTGTCCCTCGGCGGCCGGGAGGTCAGCACCGCGATGCTGGCGCTGTTCGTGCTGGCGATCGTGCTGGTCGCGTGGCAGTACTTCCGTGAGGACTACGTCGGCACCGAGGTGAGGGAGACCAGCGAAAGAGGCAGGCGGATCAAGAGGTTCGCCCCGATCCCGCTGACCGCCGTCGCCGCCGCGATGGTCCTGTTCGAGATCCTCTCGATGGCCAAGGGTGCGGTCTCGCAGTACCCGGCGTATTCGCTGGCCCGCTCGAACATCGACGCCGTCACCGGGTCCGCGTGCGGGCTCGCCGACGACGTGCTGACCGAGTCCGACCCGAATGCCGGTCGCCTGCAGCCGATCCCGGATCGCGGAGTGGCCGACCCGCTGGGCGGAAGCAACCCGACCGGGTTCAGCCCGAACGGGGTGCCCTCCGACCTGTCCGCGGACTACACCGAGGTCAAGCCCGGCCAGGCCAACACCAGCAGTCAGTCGGTCGGGGCCACCTTCGTCACCGGCGGCGGCGCGGGCACCGAGGGCGGCACGGGTGCGCTCGGCGTCAACGGCAGCACGGTCAAGCTCCCGTTCGGCCTGAACCCCGCGACCACCCCGGTGCTCGGCAGCTACCAGGACGGTGTGCAGGAGCCCGCCAAGGCCACCTCGAGCTGGTACCAGCTGCCCGCCCGCAGCGACAGCTCCCCGCTGGTGGTCGTCTCGGCGGCCGGCCGCATCTGGTCGGAGGACAAGGACGGCAAGTTCACCTACGGCCAGTCCCTGCTGCTCGAGTACGGGCACCGCGAGGCCGACGGGTCGATCACCTCGCAGGGGACCTACCTGCCCAAGGACATCGGCCCCGCGCCGTCCTGGCGGAACCTGCGGATCCCGCTCGACGAGCTGCCCGCGAACACCGACGTGGTGCGGATCGTCGCGAACGACCCGAACCTGACCGGCGACCAGTGGCTGGCGTTCACCCCGCCGCGGGTGCCGCAGCTGCAGACGCTCAACGACTACATCGGGTCCACCCAGCCGGTGCTGCTGGACTGGGCGGTCGGGCTGCAGTTCCCGTGCCAGCGCCCGTTCGACCACCAGTACGGCGTCGCCGAGGTGCCGGGCTTCCGGATCCTGCCGGACCGTCCGCTCGCGGTGAGCTCCACCGACACCTGGCAGTCGGAGGAGAACGGCGGCCCGCTCGGCTGGACCGAGATGCTCGCCGAAGCCTCGACGGTGCCGACGTACCTCAACCACGACTGGGGTCGGGACTGGGGCGCGCTCGAGCGGTACAACCCGCACTTCCCGAACGCCGTCCCGGCGACGATCGACACCAGCGACGTCAAGCGGTCGGGCTTCTGGAGTCCCGGCATGATGCGGGTGTACGAGCACTAGCCCCGTCCCCGCCCCGTGATCTCCCCGATGTCACACCGGTTCGCCCGAGCCGACCGAATGTGACATTGGGGAGGTCCGGCGGCGGGATTCAGGTAACCGGTCATTCGCTCCAGCACCTTGAAGGCGCTCGGTGCGGCCCCGTCGACAATCTCCAGTTGGTGCCTGCCGGGCGGACCGTGGCAACGGATGCTCCCCGGCATCGTGCTGCCGCACAACGGTTTCCCGACTCAACTCGAACGAGCGACCGCGGCCCTTATGCACGGCGGTCCCGACAGCGTGCTCTCCGGGCACGCGGCGCTCGCCGCGCACGGATACCAACGGTCCGCCGCGATGAACGACGTGCCGCTGCTGATTCCGCAGGAGCAACACCGAGCGTCGTGCGGCTTCGTCCAGGTCGAGAGAACCTGGCGGATGCCCGACCCGTCAATCGTCCGCGGCACCCTCCGGTGCGCCCCCCGTCGTCCGCGCCACGCTCGATGCGGCCCGGCGCGTGGGTAGCCGTCCCAACTGTCAGGCACTGCTCGCCGACGTGGTGCAACGCGGCGACCCATCGGCGGAGGAGCTGGCGATCGAACTGGCCGAGGGCTCCCGTCGCGGGACCGCGTTGCCGCGGTCGGTGTTGCGGGAACTGGGCGCCGGCGCACCCTCCGTGGCGGAGGTACGCGCCCACAAGCTGTCCGCCCACAGCGGGTTGCCGGACATGGTTCTCAACCGTGAGATCGAATCGGCCGCAGGTGAATTCATCGCCGTGCCCGACGGCTGGATCGACGACGTCGCGATGGCCTGGGAGATCGACTCGCTCGAGCACCACTTCACGCCCGGCGACCACCAGGCATCCCTCGAGCGCCCCGCTGGCCCACTCACCCCCGGCCCGCACCTCCCCGATGTCACATTCGGTCGCTTCAGGCGAACCAAGGTGACATTGGGGAGGTGGGAGGGAAGCGGGGGTGGGTCAGAGCGGGAGCAGGTGGTGCTTGCGCGGGTTCTTGTAGACCGTCTTGTCCCGCAGCAGGGTCAGCGCCTTGCGGATCTCGAGCCGGGTGGTCGACGGGTAGATCACCGCGTCGACGTACCCGCGCTCCGCCGCGATGTACGGCGTCGCGACGTGCTCGTTGTAGAAGTTGATCAGCTCGCGACGCACCGCGGGGGCGTTCTCGCCCGCGGCCTCGATCTGCCTGCGCCCGATGATGTTGACGGCGCCCTCGGCACCCATCACGGCGATGCGGGCGGTCGGCCAGGCGAGGTTGACGTCCGCGCCGAGCTGCTTCGAACCCATCACCGCGTAGCCGCCGCCGTACGACTTGCGCACCACGACAGTCACCTTCGGCACCGACGCCTCGACGTACGCGAACAGGAACCGTCCGCCGCGCTTGATGACGCCGACCTTCTCCTGCTCCACGCCGACCAGGAAGCCGGGGGTGTCGACGACGAACACCAGCGGGATGTCGTACGCATTGCAGACCCGCACGAAGTGCGCGGCCTTGTCCGAGGCCGAGGCGTCGAGCGCCCCCGACAGATGCATCGGCTGGTTGGCGACCACGCCGACCGGCCGGCCGTCCACGCGCGCGAACCCGGTGATGATGTTCTGTGCGGTCTGGCTGCGGATCTCGAGGAAATCGCCGTCGTCGAAGATCCGGAGCAGGATGTCGTGCATGTCGTAGCCGGCGTTGTCGGCGTCCGGCATGAACTTGTCCAGCGCGAGGTCGTCCTCGGTGATCTCCGGTTCGAGACCGGGATTGATGACCGGGGGCTTCTCCTGGCAGCTCGACGGCATGTAGCTCAGGTAGCTGCGGGCGTACTCGAAGGCGGCCTTCTCGTCGGGCGCCACGTGGTGGACGTTGCCGTACTCGGCCTGCCTGCGCGCACCGCCCAGCTCGTCGAGGCTGACCTCCTCGCCGGTGACGGACTTGATCACGTCCGGACCGGTGACGAACAGGTACGAGTCCTCGGTGGCGATCACGAGGTCGGTGTTGATCGGCGCGTAGACCGCGCCACCCGCGCACTTGCCGAGGATGATCGAGATCTGTGGGCACATGCCCGACAGCGGCTCCTGGCGCCGGCCCATCTCGGCGTACCAGGCCAGCGAGGTCACGGCGTCCTGGATGCGCGCGCCGGCGGACTCGTTGATGCCGACGACGGGACACCCGATCTTGATGGCAAAGTCGTTGACGGCGGCGACCTTGCGGCCGAAGATCTCGCCGGCCGCGCCGCCGAACACGGTCTGGTCGTGTGCGAACACCGCGACCGGCCGGCCGTCGACCAGCCCGTGACCGGTGACGACACCGTCGCCGTACGGGTTCGCCGAGTCGCCGGGCTGTCGGGCGAGCTGCCCCAACTCGACGAAGGTGCCCGGGTCGAGCAGCATGTCGATGCGCTCGCGCGGCGTGGGCAGACCCTTCGCCCTGCGCTTCTCGATGGCCTTCGGGTTACCCGGCGCCTTCGACAGCTCGAGCTTCTCGCGCAGTTCGGCCAGCTTCTCTGCGGTGGTGCTCACTCAGTTGCTCCGCTTCTCGGCCTCGATAACGGCCAGCTTCTCGGTCAGGTCGGCCCCCACCTTGGCGATGTACGGTTCGTCGACGATCTGGATGTGGTCACCGCCGACGTAGACGATCTCCAGGTTCGGGGCGATCTTCCCCCAGCCGCCGTCGGGCGCACGCGTCCCGAACGCGGGCTCCAGCGCGATCGCGTCGTCGTGATACCGGTCGGCCAGGTACAGCACGACGTTCCCGTCGTACTCGCCGGGCTTGACCGTCTGCAGCGCCCGGTTGTCCAGCCAGGAGGTGCGCTGGTGCTTGATGATGCCGCCCGGAATCTTCGCGCCGCTCACCTTGAGCAGGTCCATGAGGATCTGGATCTGCTCCTCGTCGGACTCGGCCGCGGCCAGCTTGTCGTACGGCAGCGGGGCGTCGACGTTGTACGTCTTCTTCGCGAACGCGGCGTACCGCTGCCAGCGCTTGCGGATCTCCTCGGGGGTGTCCTCGACCTCCTCGCCCGCCATGACCGTGTCGATCAGGCCGACGATGCGCACGTCCTTGCCCTCCTCCCGCAGCATCTTGCCGACCGCGTAGGACAGGGCGCCGCCGAGCGACCAGCCGTACAACACGTACGGTCCGTCGCCCTGGATCTCCTTGATCAGCGGCAGGTACTCCCGGGCGCGGACCTCGATCGGCCCCTCGGTGCGCTCGAAGCCGTACATCGGGGTGCCCGCGGGCAGCCGACGCAGCAGCGGCTCGTAGGCGACGGTGGATCCGCCGGCCGGATGGAAGACGAAAACCGGTACGGCCGAAGACCCTTCGGGACGCTCACGCAGGGTGCGCACCAGGCCCTCGATCTTGACGCCGTCCTCGAGGTGCTCGCGCACCCGCTCGGCCAGCTGCTCGACGGTCTCCGAGTCGAGGACGTCGTCGAAGCTCACCTCACCGCCAGCCCGCTCGGTCAGTCGCGCGGCCAGCTTCTCCGCGGTGTCGTCGTCGAGCACCGGCAGGATGTTGAAGATGCCCTTCGCTGACTTGCCGGTCACAACTGCCCAGGTCGCGAACGTGAGGCGCTCGGCCGCGTCACGCGGCGGGACGTTGATCTCGCCGTCGGCGCTGTCCTCGGCCTCGGCCTCGGCCACGATCTTCTCGGCCTCGGCGACGGGGCTGACCGTCTCCTCGGTGAGCGCGGATTCGAGTGCGGCGGAGGCCTCTTCGACGTCGGCAGCCTCGGCGGCCGACCTCTCCAGCCGCTGCTGCTCGGCGAGCGCCTCGACCTCCTCGCGGTTCTCGATCGCGTAGCGCAGGTACTTCTCCACCTCGCGCAGATTGGCGTCTCGGACCGCCTGCAGCTGCAGCTGCGGGATGTCGAACTCGTACTCGACGCGGTTCTTGATCCGCACCGCCATCAGCGAGTCGAGTCCCAGCTCGATCAGCGGGATCTCGGCGGGCAGGTCCTCCGGCGCGTAGCCCATGGACTCGGCGACGATCAGCGCCAGCCGGTCCTCGAGGCTCTGGCTGCTGTTCGGATCCCACTTGTCGCCGAAGGATTCGACAACCTCGGGCAGTTCCTCCATCGGCGAGCTGGACCGCGGCGCGGGCGCAGCGACGACCAGTTCGGGCAGCGGCTCCCCCGACGCGACGACGGCGTCCAGCAGCAGCGTGAAGCCCTCGGCACCCTTGCCGTGCACCTGCAGCGAGGCGCCACCCGGATGCGGGTTGAGCGTGGTGGTCAGCGTGCCGGCGGTGGGCAGCTCGCCACGGGTGATCGCCGCGGTCAGCGTCACGTCGGAAAGCACCTGCGAGGCAGCCGAAGTCGCCAGCTCGTTCAGGTCGGTGACGGCACCGGCCGCGACCTCCCAGACGTGCCGGCCGTCGGGCAGCGAGACGTGCGCGCCGGGCGCCCGCGACGACCCGGACGTGGACACGCGGGTGTCGAGCCAGTGCTCCTTGCGCAGGAACGCGGTCCGCGGCGGGTTCGCGAAGTCACCCTCCGCGAACAGCGACGGCAGGTTCACGCGGTGCCCGTGCACGTACAGCTGCGCGAGCGCGCTGAGGACACCGACCTCCTCGTCCTCCTTGCGCTTGAGCGTCGGGATCAGCTGCGCGTCCATCAGTCCGGCGTCGAACGCCGTCGCCGCCACCGACATCAGCGTCGCCGGGTTCGGCGCGAGCTCCACGAACGTGGTGTGACCGGCGTCGACGGCCATGCGCACCGCGTTGGTGAAGTACACGCTGTGCCGCATGCCCTTGGTCCAGTACTCGACCTGGTGGATCGGGCCGTAGCCCGCGCGGTAGTAGGTCTCCTTGTCCACCGAGGAGAACAGGCCGACCGTCAGCGCGTGCGGCTCGATGCCGGCCAGCTCCGCGGCCAGCTCGCCGAGGATGGGGTCCACCTGCGAGGTGTGGCTGGCGCCCTTGGTCTGCAGGATCCGGCCGAGCTTCTCCTCCGCCTCGGCGCGGGCCACGACGGCCTCCACCTCCGGCTGGGGTCCGCCGATCACGGTGTGCGTCGGGGCCGCGTACACGCAGACCTCGAGGTGCGGGAAGTCGCCCAGCACCGACTCGATCTCGGCGGCGCTGTACTCGACGAGCGCCATCAGGCGGATGTCGTCGCCGGACAGCACCGACTCGCCCTCACCCATCAGGCGCGAGCGGGCGGTGATCACCCGGACCGCGTCCTCGAGCGAGAGTCCGCCGGTGACGTACGCGGCCGCGGCCTCGCCCATCGAGTGCCCGACGGCGGCCTCCGCGTCGGCGCCGTGGTGGCGCAGCAGTGCCGCGAGGCCGATCTGGATGGTGAAGATGCCCACCTGCGAGGTCTCGACGTCGTAGTCGACCGAGTCGTCGAGGAACTTCTCGGCCATCTTGTAGCCGGCCTCGTACTCGATCAGCTCGTCGACCTCGTCGACCGCCTTCCGGAACACGGCGTTGCCGAGGTACAGCTGCTTGGCCATCTTGCGGTGCTGCGATCCGAAGCCGGAGAACACCCAGACCGCGCCCTTCGCGGCGGGTGCGTCGGCGGACAGCACGCCCTGGCCCGGCTTGCCCGCCGCGACCGCACGCAGTCCGGTGATGGCCTCGGCGTGGGTACGGGCAATCACGACCGCGCGGGAGCGTCCGTGATTGCGACGGGCCAGCGTGCGGCCGACGTTCTCGAGCGGCGTGGCGCTGCCTTCCGCGGACTCGAGCCAGTCCGCGAGGTCCGCGGCGGCGAGCCGGCGACGCGACGGCATCGCGGCGGAGACGGCGAGCAGCACGGGCAGCGGCTCCGCGTCGGCGGGACGCTCGACGGCGGATTCCGCGGTGACCGGGGCCTCGGGTGCGATGCCCATCGACTCGGCGGCGTCCGCGAGCACGCCCGCGGCCTCGGCCTCGACGTCCAGCGACTGTGAGTGGTCTTCACCCTCAGCGGGGTTCGCATCGCGCACAGGCGCCGCGGGCGCGTACTCGCGGACCACGACGTGCGCGTTGGTGCCACCGAAACCGAAGCCGGAGACGCCGGCGACCGCCCGGCCGGTGTAGCGCGGCCAGTCCGTGGCCTCGGGGATCACCTGGAGGTGGGCGGTGTCGAACGGGATGTAGGGGTTCGGTCCCGCGTAGTTCAGCGACGGCGGGAGCTTGTCCTCCTGCAGCGCCAGCACGACCTTGATCAGGCCCGCGGCGCCCGCGGCGGCCTCGAGGTGGCCGAAGTTCGTCTTCGCGGAGCCGAGCAGCGCCGGCTTGTCGGCGTCGCGGCCGCGGCCGACGACGCGGCCGAGCGCGTCCGCCTCGATCGGGTCGCCGAGGATGGTGCCGGTGCCGTGGGCCTCGATGTAGTCCACACCCGACGGGACGATGCCCGCGTCGCGGTAGGCCTGCCGGAGCACGTCTGCCTGCGCGTCCGGGTTGGGTGCGAGCATGCCGTTGGAGCGGCCGTCCTGGTTCACCGCCGAGCCGGCGATCACCGCGAGGATCGGGTCGCCGTCACGCTCGGCGTCCTCGAGCCGCTTTAGTACGACCAGTCCGCCGCCCTCGGCGCGCACGATGCCGGTCGCGTCGGAGGAGAAGGCCTTGATCTTGCCGTCGTCGGTGAGGATCCCGGTCTCGTCGAATCCGAGGGTCGCGGCGGGCGCGACGAGCATGTTGACGCCGCCGGCCAGGGCGAGGTCGGACTCGCCGGAGCGCAGCGAACGCACCGCCTGGTGCACGGCCACGAGCGAGGACGAGCAGGCGGTGTCCAGCGCGATCGACGGTCCGCGGAAGTCGAAGTAGTACGAGACCCGGTTCGCCACGATCGACGTCGAGGTCCCGGTCAGCGCGTAGGGGTGCGCGTGCACCGGATCGCTGACGGCGAGCAGCTGGTAGTCGTTCGCGGAGCTGCCGATGAAGACACCGACCTGCTCGCCCTTGAGCTCGTTCGCCGGGATCCGGGCGTGCTCGAGCGCCTCCCAGGTCAGCTCCATCGCGAGGCGCTGCTGCGGGTCGACGTTCTTGACCTCGAGCGGCGACATCGCGAAGAACTCCGCGTCGAAGCCCTTGACGTCGTCGAGGTAGCCGCCCTTGGTGTTGGCCTTCGCGATCGCCTCGGCGATCTGCGGGTCCGCCGCGAACTCGTCCCAGCGCCCCTCCGGCAGCTCGGTGACCGCGTCGCGGCCCTCGATGAGCAGTCGCCACATCTGGTCCGGGGTCTGCCCCGTCCCGGGGAACCGGGTGGACATGCCGACGATCGCGATCTCGTGGGACTGCGAGGTGTCGCGCGCGGTGTAGAACGCCGCGTCCTCGGGCTCGTCCGGAACCTCCGGCTCGCCCTCGATGATCAGGGTCGCCAGCGAGGCGATCGTGGGGTGCTGATAGACGACCGTGGCGGTCAGCGTGATGCCGACCAGCTCCTCGATCTCACCGGACAGAGCGACGGCGTCCCGGGACGAGAGACCGAATTCCTCCATCGGTCGGTCGTCCGTGATCTGGTCCACCGGTTGCCCGGTGGCCTCCGCAACCCAGTTGCGCAGCCATTCGCGCAGTTGCGCGACCGTCATCTCTGTTTCAGCCATTAACCCATCACGCTACCCGTCGGAAAGAAGTCGTCTTAGACGCTATCGGGGAAAGCGGTCTGCGTGTAACCACCACGGAGCGTTCCCTCGATGTATGCGGCCTTGCAGGCACGCCGCGCGATCTTGCCGCTCGACGTGCGCGGGATGGACCCCGCGGGCACGAGCAGCACGTCCCGAGCGGTGACGCCGTGACGGGTCGAGATCGCCGCGCGGACGGCGTCCGCGATCGGGCCCGGATCGGCCTTGCCGGCGCCGGGGGCGCGCTCGCCGACGATCACCAGCTGCTCGGACGCGTCGTCGGCGTCGAAGGTCAGGCCTGCACCCGCCTCGAACACCTCCTTCGGGAGCTGGTTCGCGGGCACCGCGAAGGCCGCGACGAATCCGGGCCGCAACGCGGTGCTCGCCTCCTGCGCGGTCCCCTCGAGATCCTGCGGGTAGTGGTTGCGGCCGTCGACGATCACCAGGTCCTTGACGCGGCCGGTGATGTACAGCTCGCCGTCCACGTACACGCCGTAGTCGCCGGTGCGCATCCAGTTCGAGTCCTCGGGCGCGCCGTCGGCGTGGCTGCCCTCGCCGATCGTCGAGATCAGCTTGTTGTGGAAGGTCTGCTCGGTCTCCTCGGGACGACCCCAGTAGCCCTGTCCCATGTTCTTGCCGTGCAGCCAGATCTCGCCGACGTGCTCGTCGGGGACCTCGGCGCCGGACTCGGCGTCGACGATGGCCGCCCACTGGCTGCGCGCGACGTAGCCGCACGACACCTGCGCGATGGCACCCGGCGCGTCCTTGTCGACCCTGACCATCCGACCGCGGTTCAGCTCGTCGCGGTCGACGTAGATGACCTTGGCCTCGTCGCTGTGCTTGGTGGACGAGACGAACAGGGTCGCCTCGGCCATGCCGTACGACGGCTTGATGGCGGTCTTCGGCAGCCCGTAGGGCCCGAACGCATCGTTGAACTTGCGCATCGACGAGGTGGTGACCGGCTCGCTGCCATTGATCAGGCCGATGACGTTGCTCAGGTCGAGGGTCTCGCCGTCCTTGGGCAGGCCGCGCGCGGCGGCGTGCTCGAAGGCGAAGTTCGGCGCCGCGGCGAAGGTGCCCGCGCCGTCGGTGATGGCGGCCAGCTCCTTGATCCAGCGGTAGGGACGCTGCACGAAGGCGCGCGGGCTCATGATGGTGATGTACTTGCCGCCGAGGGCGGGCAGGATCACCGTGAGCAGGCCCATGTCGTGGAACAGCGGCAGCCAGGTGACGCCCCGGGAGTCCGTGGTCAGTTCGATCGCGTCGACCATCTGCAGCGCGTTGGTGCCGACCGCTCGGTGCGTGATCTCCACGCCGGCCGGGACCCGGGTCGAGCCGGAGGTGTACTGCAGGTACGCGATGTCGTCGAGACCGATCTCGGGGTACACCCAGCTCTCGCCGACGGTGTCCGGGATGGCGTCGACGGCGATGATGCGCGGTCGTTCCGCCGCGGGCAGGTGACGGAACAGCTGGCGGACACCGGCGGCCGACTGCGTCGCGGTGAGGATCGCCGACGGCTTGCAGTCCCCGAGGACGGCGTACAGGCGGTCGCCGTGGCCGGGCTCGTCCGGGTCGAACAGCGGCACCGCGATGGTGCCCGCGTGCATGGCCGCGAAGAAGGAGATGACGTAGTCGAGACCCTGGGGGGCGAGGATGGCCACCCGCTCGCCGGGCTCGGTGACCTGCTGCAGGCGGGCCGCGACCGCGCGCAGGCGGTGGCCGAACTGATCCCAGGTGAGCTCCTGGACCTCGCCGTCGCGCTCCCGCGAGTAATCGATATATCGGTATGCCAGCTCGTCCGAGTTCTCCCGGGTGTGCCGTTCGACGTGGTCGACGAGGGTGCTACCCGGCATCAGCCGGATGTGTCCCGCTTCGTCGATGTAGTCATCGAAAGTCTGGTTCATACCTTCTCCTCCAAGGCAAGCCTGCGGTGTGACGTCGCGGCACCCGCGGGCTTCGTCCCCTGCTGCAGCGAGGGGTCGTGCAAATAGTGACTAGTGGCAATACGCAAGTCTCGTCTTGGTAACGATCTGCTTCGCACCCCAAACCAACAGAATGCTACAGATGCCCGCCTGTCATTCACCCTTGAGTTGGGTGATCACGGGGGCAAATGCTTCCATCTGCGTCGGGAAGATGCCGACGTACGACATCGACGTGCGATCTCGAACGGCCCTGATCTGATCGGCGATCTCCTCGTAGGTACCGAATGCCAGGTAGGGGGAGTTGAGGATGTCTTCCACGGTCAGTGTGACATCCACCTCTATGTTCGGCGGGTAGCCGTTGGCGAGCGCTGCCAGTGCCATCTCGGCCATGGCTTCGCGGTCGTCGGTGGGCATGATGGTGGTGATCGTCCAGTTCAGTTCGATGTCGTCGAACCTGTCACCGGCGGCCTCGCGGATCCGCTCGACCCGCGCGGCGGTCGCCTCCATGGTGATGCCGGACAGCAGCATCTTCCCGTCCTTGTTGCTGGGCGGTGCCAGGGAGATGATGTCCGCGTACTTCGCCGCCAACGCCAGCATCTTCGGTCCGCCGCCGCCGACGGCGATCGGCGGGCGCGGGCCCTGACGCGGTCGCGGACTGCCCTTGAGCCCGTTGATCTGGTAGTACTCGCCCTGGAAGTTGCACTCCTGGCCGCGCAGGAGCACGTCCAGGATCTCGAGGGACTCCGCGAGCTTCGCGATGCGCACCCCGGGACTGTCGTAGGCGATGCCGCCCTTGTCGAACTCTTCCTTCATCCAGCCGGCACCGATGCCCAGCTCCAGTCGCCCGCCCGACAGCACGTCGATCGTGGCGGCGTCCTTCGCGAGGACCGCGGGGTGCCGAAAACCGTTGGCCAGCACCGCGGTTCCGAGCCGGATCTTGTCGGTGGCGACGGCCAGCGCACCGAGGGCCGCGATCGGGCCGACCTGATTGCCCAGGTGGTCCGGAATCATGAAGCTGTCGTACCCGAGTTCCTCGGCCTTCTGAGCGAGCTTGACGAAGCGCCGGGCCCCGCCTTCCTCGGCATTACCCTCTCCGCCGGCGGCGAACCGGAACTTGCGCGGCGCTTTGGCGTCGGCGGAACTCATCGATCACTTCTCCTGAAATGGGGGCGCAGCGGTAGGGCAGGTGGCCAGTTGGCCACTCTATCGGGTCCGCACGGGTCGCCACTATTCGTGAGCGGGAACCGGCGCGGACCTGACCTTGTCGGCCGCCCAGTTTGTCATCCACTGAGTCGCCGTGGTGCCGTTTTGATCGACCACGAAGGTGTTGTACAGGGCATGCACAGGATTGTTGATGTACTCCCCCACCCGGGTGAGGCTGGCCAGCAGATTCGACGGCTTGAACGCATTCGGCGGGGCGTCGCAGATCCCGTCCGACGGCGCGCAGATCTGCACGGCGCGGTCTGCGAGCGCACCGAAACCGCCCGGCCGCGGACCGGTCATCGTGATGCCCGGAACCTGCAGCCCGTTCAGCGACAGTTCCGCGCCGACACCCGCCACCGACGGTCCGATGGTCGGAGCGGCGCTCGGATCACGCCGGCCGTCGGCGATGACCCCGACCCCGAGCACCAGATCCTGCGGGACTGGACCCTGGCCGGCACCGATTCTGGCGGCCACGTCTCCCGCGATCACCGCGCCCTGCGAGAAGCCGGTCAGCACGAAGCTGGTCAGCGGGCAGTTCGCGTGCATCTCGGCCATCACCGCGGTCGCCTTGGCCGTGCCCTCGCCGCGGCTCTTGTTGTAGGAGGTCTGACCGTCCGGCGGAAACGCGATCGGATTCGAGAACTGAGCCACGTACGGCACCGTGTACACCTGCGCCCGCTGCGGACCGAACTCGGCCTCCAGCGGACGAGTGATGTTGAGCATCAACGAGTTCGGGTTCGCGCTCGGGTTGAACGGATCGTCCTGCGCGCCGGATTCCCAGGTGCCCGGGATCGCGATCACCTGCACGTCCGGGCAGCTGGCGGGCTGCGCCGAGGGCCGCCCCGGCGTCGGCGGCGGGACGGGCGGCGGCTTGGGCACGCGCCCCGCAAGCAGGTACCACGCGACGAGCGCGGCCAACGCGACCAACAGCATCACGATGAGCACGATCAGCACGCGCAGGAACCTGCGACCGGTGGACGTCCGTCCCTTTCCCGCAGCAGCCATCGACGACTACTTGTTGCAGTACGTGGACTGCGCGGCGTCGATGTAGACCTTCGCCGCCTGGGCCGCCTGGTCCGCGCTCTGCGTGACGCCCGCGAGGGTGGCCTCGGCCCCCGCCATGCCGGTCACGTATGCCGTGATCTCGCCGTCGTCGACGTTGTTCGCCTTCGCCGAGCAGATGTAGTTGGCGGTCGAGATCGCGACGTCGCCGCTGCCCGCGGGCGCCACGCCACCCTTGCGGAGCGCGTCGAGGAACGCCTTGCCGCGGGCGTCGAGAGCGGGCGCCTCGGTCGGACCGGGGAAACCGCTCGGGACCGCCTGCGGGGTCTCCGGCGGCGCCGTCGCCGCCACGACGGGACTGGTGTACGGCGGCACCTCGATGCCGGTCGCCAGCGGCTGGGCCGTGGGCGATCCGGTGCCCTGAGCGGTGGTCAGGGTGGGGTTGCCGCTCGCCGTCGAGTCGTCACTGCCGCAACCGGCGAGCACGCCGACCGCGGCCGCGCTCAGCGCGCCGACGGCGATGGCCCTGGCCAGAGGGGTACGGGTGGAAATGCGCATGTGTGTCTCAGTCCTCTGGGTGTCAAAACGTGCTCGGCCGAGGGACTGTGATGACGTCCCGGCCGCGGTTCGGCTGGTCGGTGTCCAAGGGTACCGACGCTGACGGGCCGGGGACCTCGGCCGAGATTCCGGCCCGTCAGCTGCGGTGGACCCAGTGGGTGGTCGGCCTAGTGGATCTCCGCCCGTCCACCCACGAGCGTGATGTTCCCGAACTGGAAGTCCTGCTGGACGCCACCGGGGATCGGACGCTCGTCGCCGACCGGGAAGCCGAGGCGGCCGTTCTCGTAGTTCTGGCTACCCCACGCGTCGAAGATCGGGCCGTTCTTGATCGCCCAGGCCCCGCTGAGCGGGCTCCAGTAGATGTTGCCGCCCTCGAACCGGTTGAACCGGCCGCCGTCCTTGACGCCGATCTCACTGGTCTTCGGGAAGCCCAGCCAGCTGTTCTCGAAGCCCAGCTGTCCGTACTTGCCCATGATCAGGCCCTGCACCGCGTTGGTGCCGGTGGTCGGGCTGTAGTACATGGCACCGATCTCGAAGCCCTGCACCGCGCCGGGCTTGCCCGGGGTGTTCATCTCGTCCGCCACCGGGTAGCCGAGCGGACCGCGCTCCCAGCCCTGGCGCGACCATTCGTCGCGGATCGCGCCCCACACGGGGTGCGCACCGGTCTGCGGGGTCCAGTAGATCGACCCGTTCTGGAAGTGGTTGAAACGACCGCGACCGTCGGGGGCCTGCGATTCGCTGGTGGTCGGGAAGCCGAGCGGTCCGGCGGGACCGCCGGCGCCCTGGTACGCGCCGCCGATCATGCCCGCGACAACCTGTGCCCCGGTCCCGGGCGAGAAGAACACCCGACCGTTGCGGTAGTCCTGCGCGACGCCGCCCGCGATGCCGTACTCGCCGGTGACACAGCCACCGAGCCAGGGGTTGGCGTTCGCGACGCTCGCGATCGCCCCGCCGACCGAGCAGGCCGGCGCGCTGGCCTCGACGCCGAGGGCGTTGGCCACCTGCGGCCAGGCCTGGTGCATCTCGAACTGCCAGTACGGCCACGAGTGGGTGCCGGACGGGCGGTAGTTGACCTGCGCGGGGATGCCGAGCTTGTTCAGCTTGGTGGCAAAGGACTGCGAGGTCAGGCGGGACAGGATCTCGAGGCCCATGCCCGCGTAGTTGGTGGAGACGCCGGGGATGCCGGACGGCTGGTCGTAGGGACCGGTCATGCCGCTACCGCTGGAGATGTAGATGCTGACGCCCTTGAGCTTGTCCGCGTTGACGTACGGATCGTGGCCGGACCAGAGCGGGTTGCTCGGCGGACCCCACATCTTGTCGACGTTGTAGCCGCCCGCGTCGTTCATGGCGTATCGCAGCGCCTGCGGCATGCCAAGGGACGTCGTGCTCAGGTAGCCGGAGAACGAGCCCACGAACTTGAAGAAGCCGGGGTTGCGCTCGGCGAGGAACATCGCCGAGGTGCCGCCCATCGAGAGGCCGATGATGCCGCGCGTGCTGGTGGTGCGCAGGCTGTTCTCGAGGATCGGCGGAAGTTCCTTCGTCAGGAACGTCTCGAGCTGGTAGTTCTTGCCGTTGTCGGGCGCGAGCCAGTCGGAGTAGAAGCTGGACTGACCGCCGACCGGCAGGATCACGTTGACGTTCTTGTCCGCGTAGAAGCTCGCGGCGTCGGTCTCGATGGTCCAGCCGCTCTCGTCGTCGCGGGCGCGGAGGCCGTCGAGCATGTACAGCGCCGGGAAGGTCGCGTCCGGCTTGGCGTTCCAGTCCCGCGCCAGCAGCACCTGCACCTGGAAGGGCGCACCCATCGCCGGGGAGTCCACCCACAGCGCGACCCGGCGGTCGGTGATCCACTGGATCTTCGAGACACCGGGGATGGATTTCAGTGCCGTCGGCGCCGCGCGCATCGCCCGCGACTGCGGGGCCGCCACCGTGGTGGTCGGCTCGGCGGTCGTGGTGGTGGTGGTCGTCGTGGTGGTGGGGGCGGTGGTGGTGGTCGTCGTCTGCGCGGCGGTGGTCGTCGCCACCGCCGGGGCCGTGGTGGACTTCGCGGCGGGCGTGGTCGTCTTGACCGGCGCGAGGGTCTCTTCCGCGGGGGTGACCGCAGGCCGGGTGGTCGTCGTGGTCGCGGTCGCCGACGTGGTGGTGGTCGTCGCGTCGGGCGCGGCGAACGCCACCGCGGTCGCGGTGGTCAGGCCCGCCGCGGTCGGCAGGACCAGCGCGGCGGCCAGCAGGCGGGCCACCTGGCTACGGCGCCCGCTCGTCATTGCGCTCCCCCCGGGCCGTGTGCCCGGCTTCCTCAGTAGTGGTCGCATCTGACGAAGACTCTCTTTCTGCTTTCGGCCAGCTGACGGATCAACTCGGCACTTGGCTCTCGGCTTGCCCCCGACCCACGCGGGCGCCGTGCCGTGGCGCCTGACGCTCGTCGTTCTTTCTAACACGCTGGTCAGGTGGGACGCAGGTGACGCGCTGCGACCAATGGTGCATTTGTTACTGGGACCCGAATGGGCCCGAACCGCAGATGCCGCCCCGCGCGGCCGAGATCGGCGCGTGGGGCGGCATCGACGAATTCACATTCTTCGGTCCCTGATCAGTGCGCGTTCAGCGCGTCCAGGATCTGGTTCCGGGCCTTGAAGAGCTCCGCCGACCAGTACGGCCACGAGTGCGTGCCGTTGGACGGGAAGCTGTAGGTCGCGGGGATGCCGAGCGTGGCCATCCGGACCTGGAACGCGCGGGTGTTCACCAGCGCGAGGGCCTCGAGGCCCATGCCGTTGGCCGTGTTGTAGTAGTCGATCGGTGCGCGCGGGTGGTCGTACTCGCCCGGCAGACCGCTGGCCGAGGACACGTACAGCGACAGGCCCTTGAGCTGCGGCGCGAACACGAACGGATCGTTGCGCAGCCACGACTTGCTCCACGGCGGACCCCACATGGAGTCGACGTTGAAGCGACCGGCGTCCAGCATCGCGACGCGGATGGCCTCACGCATGCCCGGCGCCGAGATGTTCAGGTAGCCCGAGAGCGAGCCGGCGAACTTGAACTGGTCGCGGTGGTAGGCGGCCAGGGTCAGAGCGGCAGAGCCACCCATCGACAGGCCGAGCACACCGTTGTTGTGACGCGAGACGCCGCGGGTCTCCAGGTAGTCCGGGAGCTCCTTGGTCAGGAAGGTCTCCCACTTGTACGTGGACTTCTGGCCGTTGAAGTTCGACGGCGCCATCCAGTCGCTGTAGAAGCTGGACTGACCGCCGACCGGCATCACCAGGGTGACGTTGTCGTTGCGGTACTGGTCGAGCGCGTTCGTCTCGAAGGACCACGCGTTGCGGTCGTCGCGGGCACGCAGGCCGTCGAGCAGGTACAGCGCGGCGTTGCCACCGCGGGCTGCCCACTGAATCTGGACCTTGATCGGGCCCATCGACGAAGGCACCATGACCTCTTCGAAACCGCCCGACGGGGCGCGGTGCGCGACCGGTGCGGCGCCGGCGACGGCAGTGCCCGCAATACCAGCGGTCACGGGCAGGACGAGCGCTGCGGCCGAGAGGCCGAGGAGGCGTCGTTTGAGGTTCATCGCAAACCTCGGTCTGCCTATACGCATGAATACTGCTCTCTTTCTTCTCCTGCGGTGCCCGCGACTCCAACATTGGAAAGCGGCCCGGCGATCGTCGGTAAGCCACGAACCTGCCGACCCCCACGCAAGCGAGATCGGCAGTGGAACAAATCAAGGTCACACTGCGCTCGCTGGACTGTATGTCACGGCGAAGGCTCTGACAACCGGTGCCTCGGCCCCCGATCTTCATGATTCGAGGCTCGGTACCGAGGCGAGCACACCTGTCTATCGACTAGCCGACATCGTGCGTTACACAAATGAGATGTTCGTCCCACGCGGACTGTCCTACTTGGGCCTTTCCGGCGGAGGCGTGAGCCCGCAGCGCTCGATTTCGTACGCAGGAACTCGATCGATGCGGTACTCGGCGTAGTGGAACGCGCGCTTGAGATTGCGGATGAATAGCGGTCGGTTCAGTTCGCCTCGCGAGGACGCCAGCAACTCCTGGGTGTCCGGACAGGTCAACGCGACCTGAGCCTGCGCGACCCAGTTCTCGTCCAGGTACCAGGGCAGCCACGGATGCTGGTCGACCATGCCGGTGTCTGCGACCACCCAGTCCGGGTAGAGGGCCTTGTCGTGGCCGATCCGGCCGTCGCCGAGACGCGCCGTGTGCGCGGCCAGCGGGTAGGCCAACCCCATCTGGTCGATCACCTTCACGTCGAGCCCGACGTTCATGCTCGTCATGCCGAGGTTGAGGAAGTACACGGTGTGGCCGGCCCCGCCCTCGGGGATCGGCGCCGGCGGGGGCACGAGGTCCCAGTAGGTGTAGTAGGCCGCGGGCAGCAGCAGGCCACCGTCGGGAGTGTTGGCGATGGTCTCGACCATCGCCCGCATCCGCGGGTAGTCGAGGTAGTCCTCGGCCCGGATCGGGTGGGCGTGGCCGGTGTTGAGTACATAGAAGGCGCGTTCGTCGACGATGCCCGACTTGCCGACCACCGTGCCGTTCGGCATGCCCTGGGCGGTGGACGCGACGATCGCCCAGACCACCGTGACCAGCCACGCGACCGCGCCGGCGGCGAACAGGCCGGTCGCGGGGGTGCGGCCCCACTGGCCCCGCTGCGGCAGCCGGACCGGCAGCACCGCGATCGGCAGGATGAAACAGAACAGCACCGGCAGCAGCACCCGGCCGTGCATGAAGTCGCCGCCGACCCGCACCGAGTAGACGCCGAGCAACAGCGCGGTCACCAGGACCACCGCGACCACGGCGGCCGGACTGTGCAGCCGGGACTGCCAGTTGCTGTCCGTACGCTGCGCACCGCTCACCCGGAGGTGGCGCAGCAGCAGCCACCCGGCGTACCCGCCGAGCAGGAGCAGCGGCAGCAACAGCCAGTACGGCCCGACGAGATTCCACAGATAGGTGAAGCCCTGGCCCCACTTGGCGCCGCCGGCGTCCTTGGACACCGCGGTGTTGGGGTAGGGCAGTCCGTAGTAGCCCATTCGCCAGATCTGGTAGAGCACCGGGACCGCGCCCGCGACCGCGACGATCGCGACGCGCAGCTTCCAGCTGCCGGGGGCCAGGAAGATCAACAGGAGCGCCAGGCCGGACAGGATGACCATCTCGGGTCGTACCAGCGGCCCGAGGCCCGCGACGAACGCGAGGATCAGCACCGCGGTGGTGGTCGGCTCGCGTTGCGCCCAGCGCACCAACAGCACCCACACCAGGGCGATCCAGAAGATGACCAGACAGCTCTCGAGTCCGGAGGTGGCGAAGTCACGGGCCGGGGGCACCGCGATGTAGGCGAGCGCACCCGCGGGCAGCAGCAGCGTCCCTGCCGTTCCGCCGGTGCGGCGCCACAGCGAACCGGTCCCGACCATCGCCAGCGCGATCGCACCGCCGGAGAGCACCAGCGCGAGGGTGAGCACGACGTACTCGAGCCGAATGTGGGTGAGCCAGCCGAACGCGTAGACCAAGTAGGTCCACAGGGTGCTGGTGTTCGCCTCGACCCGCTCGCCCGCGTTGAACACCGGACCGTTGCCCGCGAGCAGGTTGCGGACGGTCCGGAGCACGATCAGGCCGTCGTCGGCGATCCACCGGCGCTGCCAACCGCCCCAGACGAACAGCGCAGCGGTCAGCACCACACCGCCGACGTACACCCAGCGCGCGGCCGAGGCGGAGACCGTCTCACGGTCGTCCACCCCGGCCGGGTCGGGGTTCGTCGAGCGGATCGCGTCAGGCGATGTAGACAGCGACACCCACCACTCCGATCCAGGCGATCGCGAGGAGTTGGAGTACACGGTCCCCCAGTGCGATCTCTTCCGGCTCCCCCGCCTCGCCGCCGTCGACGTCCACCGCGTACCGCAGGATCGCGATCGTGAACGGAATCATCGAGATCGCGAACCAGTTGCTGGCGTGCGCCCGGTCCTGTTCGAACGCCCACAGTCCGTAGCAGATCACCACGGCCGTCGCGGACAGCGTCCACACGAACCGCAGGTAGGTGGCGGTGTAGTACTCGAGCGACTTACGGATCTTGGCGCCGGTCCGTTCGGCCAGCTGCAGCTCCGCGTAGCGCTTGCCCGCCGCCATGAACAGCGAACCGAACGCCATGATCAGCAGGAACCACTGCGACAGCGGGATCTCGGCGGCCACACCACCGGCGATCGCGCGCAGCAGGAAGCCCGAGGACACGATGCAGATGTCCAGCACGGCCTGGTGCTTGAGCCCGAAGCAGTAGGCGAGCTGGATGGCGATGTAGACCGCCATCACGACCGCGAGCTGCCAGTTGGCGACGAAGGAGAGCCCGATCGAGCCGGCGAGCAGCACGACGGCCATCGCGTAGGCGAGCCCCACCGGCAGGACGCCAGCCGCGATCGGCCGGAATCGCTTGGTGGGGTGCGCGCGGTCCGCCTCGACGTCCATCGCGTCGTTGACGAGGTAGATGCCGGACGCGGCCATGCAGAACACCACGAAGGCCAGCGCGACCGGCAGGAGCACGTCGGCCTCGGTCACCGAGCCGGCGGCCAGCGGAGCGGCCAGCACCAGGACGTTCTTCACCCACTGCCGGGGGCGGAGGGCCTTGACGATCCCGCTGGCCAGCGACTTCGGCGGACCGGTGACCTCGGACGGGTGCTCGCTCATTTCTCTCCACATTTCTGTTCGGCCCGCAGCACTACTGCGGCCGAGACTGCGCCCAGGGCGGATCCGGCAAGCACATCGGTCGGGTAGTGCACCCCGAGCACGAGCCGCGAGAGCAGCATGGGGGGCACCAGCACCGCGGGCAAGGGTAGCCCGGTGAGCCGACCGAGCAGTACGGCGGCGGCGGTGGTGGACGTCGCGTGCGAGGACGGGAAGCTCAGCTTGCTCGGCGTCGAGACGTTCACCTGCACCGAGGGGTCGTTGGGGCGCGGGCGCCGCACGACACGCTTGATCACGATCGACGCCGCGTGCGCGCCGACCGCGCCGACCGCGACGCCTGCCCACTGCCGCCGGCGGGGACGGTCCAGCGCGGCGCCGAGGCCCGCGATCGCGACCCAGCCGAGCGCGTGCTCGCCGAAATGCGACATCCCGCGGGCAGCCGCGATCACGCCCGGCTGCGCACCGACGGTCGCCTGGACCAGGTTGAGGATCTTCACCTCGGCCGCGGACTCGGCGGGACCGGTCACCAATGCGGTTCCGTCAGGCCTTGTACTCGAAGACACTCTCCCACCTCTCCTTGCTGGTCAGCGACGGCACCGCGGCCGCGTACTCGCCCTTGAGCTCCGGGAACCGGGCGGCCAGCTCGCGGCGCAGCCGGAGGGCCTCCTTCAGCAGGGCCAGGGCCTGCCGCGGATCGCGCTTGCGGTAGACCACGCCGCGGCCGTCGGCGGTGGTGACGGTGACGCCGTCGACCTGCGACAGCAGGAACCAGCGGGCGTCGAGCGTCGGGACGTTCAGCTGCGGACGCTCGTGATGCTCCTCGTGCGCGGGCTTGACGTTGTGCACCAGACCCTTGGCGAGGCGGACGATCTTCGCGAGCGGACCGTGCGGCTCGCCGACCGCACCGACCTCCGCGCCGGAGGGCAGCGGCAGGCTGGTCGAGGACGGCAGCACGACGGCGTCCGGGTACTCCTTACGCATCGCGTGCACCTGGCCGAGCGCGGTCGGCAGCTGCGCGGCGATGTGCTCGGGACCCGCGAGGAAGTCGGCGATGGCCCGGTTCTGGATGGCCACGGTCGAGTACTCGAGGCACAGCAGGTGCTTGACCGTGGCCTTGACGGTGTCGAGCACGAGGCCGCGACCGTTGCCCGGCATGTGCAGGGCTGCGACCACCAGGCGGTTGCGCAGGTGGAAGTAGGCCTGCCAGTCGATGGCGTCGTCCTTGTCGGACCACGCCATGTGCCAGATCGCGGCGCCCGGCATGGTCACCGTCGGGTAGCCGGCGGCCTTGGCGCGCAGGCCGTACTCGACGTCGTCCCACTTGATGAACAGCGGCAGCGGCTGCCCGATCTCCTCGGCGACCTGGCGCGGGATCATGCACATCCACCAGCCGTTGAAGTCGACGTCGATGCGCCGGTGCAGCAGCTTCGAGTTCTCCCGGTCGCTGAGCGGGTGCTCCGAGAAGTCATGGTCGTACTCGACGTTCGGCGCCGCGGACCACATGAAGATGCCGCGGTTGATCGCCTCGCCCATGGTGTGCAGGTGGCTGCGCTCCTGCAGGTTCAGCATCTGCCCGCCGACCAGCATCGGGGACTTCGCGAACCGGGACATGGCCAGCGCACGCAGGATCGAGTCCGGCTCGATCTCGATGTCGTCGTCCATGAACAGGATGTGCTCGCACGAGGTGGTCTTCAGCGCCTCGTACATGACGCGGCTGTAGCCGCCGGAACCGCCGAGGTTCGCCTGGTCGTGGATCGCGAGCCGGTCGCCGAGCCCCGCGGCGGCCTCGGCGAAGCCGGGCTCGTCGCGCACCTTGCGGGTGCCCTGGTCGGGAATGATGACGGCGTCGATCGCGCCGAGCACCAACGGGTCCGAGCCGAGCGCGGTCAGCGCCTTGACGCAGTCGGTGGGGCGGTTGAAGGTCGGGATACCGACCGCGACCCGGCCCGCGCCCGGCGCCGCGACCGGCGCGTACCAGCCGGCAGCCTCGAGCACCACGTCGGTGTCGGAGGTGACGTCGAACCAGATCCAGCCGCCGTCCTCGAACGGGGCCAGCTCCACCTCGAACTCGATGGCGGCGTCGCCGTCCTCGAACTCCTTGCCCTCCACGTGAATTCGCGAGGCGTCGGCCTTCGAGCGGTACACGTCGACGCGGCCGTGCCCGGACAGTTCCAGGCGCAGCACCACCGACGTCAGCACGCTCCAGCGGCGCCAGTAGCTGGCCGGGAACGCGTTGAAGTAGGTGCAGAACGACACCTCGGACTCGCTGCCGATGGCGAGCGAGGTGCGCGAGGTCGAGTGCGCACGCCTGGCGTTGGTCGCGGACTCCTCCAGGTAGAGGGTCCGCACGTCCAGCGGCTCGCCGGGCCGGGGCAGGATCACCCGCTGCAGCAGCGCCTTGCCCCGCAACTCGACCTCGTCGAACAGGGTGTCCTGCTCGATCAGGTGCCGGGGGGTCACGCGCCGGCCCCGTTGCCTTCGTTCCCGTTACCCAGCGGCGTGCCGGACTCGAGGTGCGGGCGGAGCGTGTTGTCGAACATGCTCAGCGCGCTCGCGATGGCCATGTGCATGTCGAGGTACTGGTACGTGCCCAGGCGGCCGCCGAAGAGCACCTTCCGCTCCGCGGTCTCCTGCTTGGCACGAGCCCGGTAGGCGTCGAGCTTGGTGCGGTCCTCCGGGGTGTTGATCGGGTAGTACGGCTCGTCCTCGGACTCGGCGAACCGCGAGAACTCGCGCATGATCACCGTCTTGTCGGCCGGGTACTCGCGCTCGGGGTGGAAGTGCCGGAACTCGTGGATGCGGGTGTACGGGACGTCCGCGTCGTTGTAGTTCATCACCGGGGTGCCCTGGAAGTCACCGGTCGGCAGCACCTCGGTCTCGAAGTCGAGGGTGCGCCAACCCAATTCGCCGTCGGCGTAGTCGAAGTAGCGGTCCAGCGGACCGGTGTAGACGACCGGCGCGTCGGGGCTGGCGGCGCGCAGCTCGTCACGCACGTCGAACCAGTCGGTGTTCAGCCGGACCTCGACGAGGTCGTCCTTCGCCATGTTCTCGAGCCACGCCGTGTAGCCGTCGACCGGCAGTCCCTCGTAGGTGTCGTTGAAGTAGCGGTTGTCGAAGGTGTACCGCACCGGCAGCCGGGTGATGTTGCCGGCCGGCAGGTTCTTCGGGTCGGTCTGCCACTGCTTGGCCGTGTAGTCGCGCACGAACGCCTCGTACAGGGGGCGGCCGATCAGCGAGATCGCCTTCTCCTCGAGGTTGGTCGCGTCCTTGCTGTCGATCTCGGCGGACTGCTCGGCGATCAACGCGCGCGCCTCGTCCGGGGTGTAGTACTTCCCGAAGAACTGCGAGACCAGGCCCAGACCCATCGGGAACTGGTACGACTGGCCCTTGTGCATCGCGAAGACGCGGTGCTGGTAGCCGGTGAACTCGGTGAACTGGGTGACGTAGTCCCAGACCCGCTTGTTCGAGGTGTGGAAGAGGTGCGCGCCGTACTGGTGCACCTCGATGCCGGTCTCGGGCTCGGCCTCGGAGTAGGCGTTGCCGCCGATGTGGTGGCGCCGGTCCAGCACCAACACCCTCTTGCCCAGCTGGGTCGCGGCCCGCTCGGCGATGGTCAGTCCGAAGAAACCGGAACCGACGATGATCAGGTCGTACTGGCCGGAGGTCGCGGAGCCTGGGGTATCAGAGGTCACGGGCAACCAGGGTATCCGACACGACAGTCGGCGCTGATCGGACGCCCGGCGCCGTACCGGAAGCCGCGTTCGGCGTTTTCCCGCCGCACGTCGCGGGCGAAGGTGAGGCCGGTGAGACCGCCGCGGTTCGCGAGAAACCCACTGGTCGGTGACGTACGTCTCGATCGAGAGTTACGGGTGGTGCAGCGCCCGCGCCCGGGCGGCGTCCACCCGGCGGCCCACGGGAATCGGCAGGAAGTGCTCCAGCTGCCAGGTCTGCGTGGCGCCGGCTTGACGACTGCTCGTCGTCACCCACGGCGGGTAGACGCGGATCGCCCGCTTGCCACCCGCGCCCGCCCGCGAGAGCACGCCGCGCTCGCGCAGCACCTCACGGGAGAACACGAACTGACCGAAGTGGTCGCCGTCGCGGCAACTGACGACGAACAGGTCGACGGGGTCAGCGGCGTCGAAAGGCGCGATGGGGCCAGGCCCGGGCCGCTTCCACAGCGTCACGAACTGCCCGACCTTCGTCGGCGTCGTCTTGGCGACGCGGTACCGGACCGACCGCCCGTCGAGGGCGAACTCGTACGCCCCGTACGCCGCGCCCTCCGGCTCGGGCACCAGCTGCGAACAGACGAACCCGCAGGGGTCGTACAGCCGCGTCTTCGCCGCCAGCAGGTCGGCGTGGACCCCGGGCCAAGACGGCGGATCCGGGTCGTCGCGCGTGACGGGGTAGGTCATGGTCGTCCTCGTTTCGTCGGTGGGCGGCGCCCTGTCTCCGTGGCGGAGCGCCGCGCCCGACCACTTCGGACAGCCTTGCATTGCTGGTCGGCATCGCGCACGAGCGTTAGCGTTCGGCCATGGAATCCCAGAAGCGGCCGATCCACGAACGAGTCCAGGCCGAACCCGCGGGACACCCCGACGAACCGCACGGTCAGGGCCTGTCCGCGAAGCTGAACTGGCTGCGCGCGGGGGTGCTCGGCGCCAACGACGGCATCGTGTCCACCGCCGGACTGGTGGTCGGCGTCGCGGCCGCGACCACCGAACGCGGCCCCATCTTCACCGCGGGGGTGGCGGGCCTCGCGGCGGGCGCGGTGTCGATGGCCCTGGGCGAGTACGTGTCGGTGAGCACCCAGCGCGACACCGAACGGTCCCTGCTGGCGAAGGAACGCACCGAGCTGGCCGAGACGCCCGCGGCGGAACTGGCCGAGCTGGCCGGACTGTACGAGGCCAAGGGCCTCTCGCCCGCGACCGCGATGACGGTCGCCAAGGAGCTGACCGAGCACGACGCGTTCGCCGCGCACGCCGACGCGGAGCTGGGCATCGACCCGAACGAGCTCACCAACCCGTGGCAGGCGGCCGGGTCGTCGGCGGTCTCGTTCACCATCGGCGCGCTGTTGCCGCTGATCGCGATCCTGGTCACACCCGCGACCGTCCGGATCCCGGTCACCTTCGTCGCCGTGCTGGTCGCGCTGGCGCTGACCGGCAGCATCAGCGCCCGCCTCGGCGGGTCGGATCGGGGCCGGGCGGTGCTGCGGGTGGTGCTCGGCGGCGCGCTGGCGATGGTCGTGACGTACGCCATCGGTCAGCTGTTCGGCGGCGTCGCCGGCTGATTCGAGCCCGATCGAGACCGGTGCGGCCCGGCGGTAGGCTCGGGCCCGTGTCAACGCCGGAATCGACCCGGAACTACGGCGGCCGGTCGGTTGCGGACCGGCGGGCCGATCGACGCGTGCGGTTTCTCGACGCGGCCCTGACCGTGTTCGCGACCAAGTCCTACGCCAACAGCACGATCAGCGACATCTGCGCCGGGGCCGGGCTGTCGCGGCGGCAGTTCTACGAGGAGTTCGGCGGCCGCCAGGAAGTCCTCGTCGCGCTCTACGACGAGATCCAGCGGGACGCGGGCGCCGCGATCGCGGCCGGTTTCGAATCCGCGTCCCCGGCCGACCTGTGGCAGGCCGCGTCCACGGTGATGACCGCCTACGTCACCTCCATCGGCACCGACGCCCGGCGCGCGAAGATCGCGTTCGTCGAGATCGTCGGCGTCAGCGAAGAGGTGGAGCGGCACCGCTTGGCCCAGCGCGCACAGTGGGGCGTGGTGTTCGAGAGTCTGCTGGGACAGCTCGTCGGCGCCGACGTGCACCCACCCGGCGGTTACGAGATGTCGGCGACGGCCTTCATCGGTGCCGTGAACGGGCTGGTCCACCAGTGGAGTATCACCGAGCCGCGGCCACCGGTCACCGATCTCGTGGAGGTCCTGAGCACCATCCTGGTGGCGCTGGTCAGCGAGCGCCCCACCGCCCGCTGACCAGTTGGTGTGCTCGACCGCTCAGCCCTGAGCGCCGATCGCCTTGCCGAACAGGCCGGCCAGCACCTCCCCGACCGCGGCGGTGAACGTCGGCCAGGTCGACTGGTCGAGGGCCATGGACCCGACGTCGCGGGTCGAACAACCCGGCTCGGCGGGCACCCCGTCCATCCGGTCCTTCAGCCACAGCAGCGCGCTCGGCGCCCCGATCGCCCCGAGCGAGAGGTGCTCGCTGGCGTGGTCGCGGGTGTACCGCACCCGCGCCGACGGGTCCTTGCAGTAGGTGTCGACGAGGGTGTTCACCTGCCCGACCGGGACGATCCAGTCGGGATTGGACTGGTAGACGAACATGGGCGCCGTCGGCACGGTCTTGCCCATGCGGGTCCGGTCGATCACGGATCGCACCGCCGGCTCGTCGAGGGGATCACCGGGCACGTCGAGCAGGCCCTTGTTGTTCACGAACGGCACCAGCGCGGCCTGGTAGGCGACACACAGCGGGTTCTTGGCCGCGATCAGCGCGCGTCCGAGCGGGTTCATCTTCTGGTCGAGGAACTGCTGGAACTCCGGGTACTCCCGGCCGAGACCGATCACGGCCCCGAGCACCAGCCCGGACGGTGCCGCATTGTTCGCGTTGTTCAGGAGCACGCTCAGGTCCGCCGGCACGCCGCCCTCCGCAACCCCGACGAGGTCGATCTCGGGGGCATAGGTGGGCTGCAACTCGGCGGCGTGCCCGGTCGCGATCGCCCCGCCCGAGTAGCCCCACATTCCGACTCGGGTCTGCGCGCCCGGGAGCCCGAGCGGTTCGAACCGTTCCGCGGCCCGGACACCGTCGAGGGCGAGCCGGCCGCCGAGCGGGCCGGCAGCGTACGCGGAGTTCGGACCCTGGTAGTCGGGCACCGAGACCGCCCACCCCTGCGCCAGCGCGGTCTGCACTTCCAGGAACTCGGCGGAGACGATCTGCGATCCGGTGACCAGAGTCGGCACAGAGCCGAGTTGCATGGCGTACGAGGGCGCGCAGTACTGGGCGGTCGCGTCCTCCGCGATCTGGAACGAGACGAGCTTGCCGACGCCGTCGCGGGCCGGGCCGCGCGGCTCGAGCACCGTCGTGACCGCGGCGACGGGCTCGCCGCGGGTGTTGGTGGATCGGTAGGACAGCTGCCAGGCGTCGACGTTGACCGGGATCGCACTGAGGTTGGCGACGTTCACCGCCCGCGCCGCGATGATCTCGCCCGGCTGCAGGGACTGGTACGCCGACACCGGCGGCGAGTAGAACGCGGGATCCATCTCCGGCGGGCTCGGGGGTACCGGGAACGGCAGCGGGGGCTGCACCGCGACGTCGGACCGGTCCACCGGTGCGGCGACCGCCGCACCCACCCCTGTCGTGACCGACAGGACGACCGCCGCCACCGCGCCACCCACCTGTGTCAGCCGTCGTCGTCGCACTGTCCGCATCGATGTCCCCCGCCGGATCAAAGTGAGACCTTGTCGTCTCACTTTCTGCGAGGAGAGGTTACAGATGTGACCCGGGTCGCACAATCCCTTCGAGGCGGGGTCCGCGCGGGGCCGATCTCAGCCGGGCGCCAGGAGCACCGGGACGACGAACTGCTCGATCATGGACCGCTCGTCCGCCTCGTCCGCGCCGGGAACGGTGAGCAGCGACACGATCACCCGCACCAACCACCTTGCGCGACGAGATACTTCGCCGTCGTCGCCGCCGGGCGCATCGGCCAGGAAGGTGGTTCCGAGCACCTCGATCACCTCCGAGGTGCTCGCCAGTTCGGAAGCAATGCCCGCGTCACCCAGCCCGAACCACGCCGCCAACGTCGGCGTCCGCCGTACCCCTCGAACCGCGGCCAGGGTGGCCTCGGTGATTCGTTCCGCCGGGTCGGCGATCCCCTCGACCTCTGCGGCGACACGCTCACCGAGCCGCAACGCCTCGCGGTGCACGAAGGCCAGGTGCAGGGCGCGGCGGCTGTCGAAGTAGCGGTACAGCGTGGCGCGCGAACACCCCGCGGCCTTCGCGACCTCGGCCATACCGGTGGTCGCGACGCCGCGCTCGACGAAGAGCTCCGCGGCCGCGTCGAGTATCTTCTCGGCCGCGATCTCGGTCCGCTCGTCCCGTAGCCAGGACGCGGCCGGTGCGCTCACAGCCCGGTCACCGAGAACGGCACGTGAGTGGGCCTGCGGACGTAGTTGCCCCCGGCGTACTCGATGCCGTCGACGTCCACCGTGAAGTCGGGGCAGCGGGCCAGCAGCTCCTCGAGTGCGACGCGCGCCTGCATCCGAGCCGCCGCGGCACCGAGGCAGTGGTGGCTCCCGTGACTGAAGGTCATGATCTGGCGCGGCGCCCGCAGGACGTCGAGTTCCTCCGAGTTCGGCCCGTAGGCGCGGGGGTCGCGGTTCGCGGAACCATAGGCCAACAACACCTTTCGACCCGCCGGCACCGTGACACCCTCGATCGCGACGTCCCGTGTCGTGGTGCGCGCGAGGCCCTGCACCGGGGACGTCAGCCGCAGCAGTTCGTCGACGGCGTCGGGGATGCGAGCCGGATCCTCGAGCAGCAGCGCGCGCTGGTCCGGACGCTCGGTGAGCAGCGCCGACGAACCGCCGAGCATGCCGGTGGTGGTGTCGTTGCCGCCGGTGACCATGGTGAAGGCGAAGCCGAGGATGGACAGGATCCCGGAGATGTCGCCGTCCGCGCCGATCCCCGCCGCCACCAGGTGCGAGATGGTGTCGTCACCCGCGTCGCCCGACGCCGCCTCGGCGCGACGCCGCTCGATCAGCCCGCCGAAGTACCCCATCAGCTCGCCCACCGCATTGGCCGCCTCGAGCGGATCGCCGTTGGCATTGGCCGCGACGATGGCCTCGGTCCAGCCGTCGAACTGACCGCGGTCCTCCTCCGGCACGCCCAGGTAGTGCGCGACCACCATGCTCGGCAGCGGCTTGAACAGCTCGGTCACGATGTCGCCGCCGCCCGCCGAGCGCAACCCCTCGATCCGCTCGACGACGAACTCGCGGACCGCCGGCTCCACGGCCTCGACCTGTCGCGGGGTGAAGCCCCGGGCGACGAGCTTGCGGAAGTCGGTGTGCTTCGGGGGGTCGAGCATCACGAGCGGCGGGTTGTCCGCGAGCCCGATCTTCTCGAGTTCGCCGTACGTGGTGGTCAGACCGTCGGCGGAGGAGAAGGTCTCGTGGTCGCGGGCGGCGGCGAACACGTCGGCGTGCCGGGTGAGCACCCAGTAGTCGGCGGCCGGATCGCCCGCGGGGACCACATGATGCACGGGGTCGTGGTCGCGCAGGTCCGCGTACATGCCCCAGGGGTCGCGCCAGGTCTCACCGGAACGCGGCACGTACGCCGCCGGTCCAGACATCGTCGTCGTCATGTGTCGAGCGTGAGACAGATCGGCGAAGTTGTCAACGGTGCGCCACCCCGGCCCGGGGAGGCCGGGCGCCCGCGACGACCCGGACGTGGACACGCGGGTGTCGAGCCAGTGCTCCTCCACCGCCACCTCGGTCGGCGCGACCGCGATCGAGTCGTCGGGCCTGCGCTGGAGTTCACCGGCCTGGACCTCGAACCGGCCCTCCGCCAGGAC
>NZ_JBHZAH010000005.1:0-95315 GCF_042754225.1 Rhodococcus sp. NPDC059234 | reverse complement strand
TCTCGGGACTCCGTAACCGCACCACTGCGGCGTAGCCGCTCAGTCCCTGGGCAGCCCCAGCATTCGCTCACCGATCACGTTCAGCTGTACCTCGGTGGTACCGCCGTAGATGGTGGTCGCGCGGCCCGCGATGAGCTGTTCCATCGCCTTGTCACTCGGCTGGCCCGGCACCGCCACCGCGCCGGCCGCCCCCAGCTCGGCGACCACGAACTCCGAGATCGACTGCCCCAGGCCCATACCCAGCAGCTTGCCGACGGACGACGTGGTGCTCACGTCCGCGCCCGACAGCTGCTTGAGCACGATCCGGGAACCGATCAGGTCGACGGCCTGACTCTCAGCGATCAGCTCGCCGAAGTGGTACTTCCCGACCGGACCGAGCTCGCGGCCGCTCGCGAACTGCAGCAGGTCCGCGTCGCTGGCGTAGGCCTCCATCTTCTGGCTCAGCGCCACCCGCTCGCCGGCGAGGGTGGTCCGCGCGACGTGCCAGCCGTCGTTCACCTCGCCGACCACGTTCTCGTCGGGAATGAAGACCCCGTCCAGGAACACCTCGTTGAACAGGGCCGAGCCCGTCATCTCCCGCAACGGCCGCACCGTCACCCCCGGGGTGGACATGTCCAGCACGAAGTATGTGATGCCCTCGTGCTTGGGCCGGGACGGATCGGTGCGCGCGATGAGCATCGCCCAGTCCGCGAACTGGGCGACCGTGGTCCAGATCTTCTGACCGGTGACCTTCCAACCGCCGTCGACCTTCTCCGCCTCGGTGCGGAGCGACGCCAGGTCCGAACCCGCGCCCGGCTCCGAGAACAGCTGGCACCACACGAGATCCCCGCGCAGCGTCGGGACCACCAGGTCGCGCTTCTGCTGTTCGCTTCCGTGTCCGACCACCGCGGAGACGGCCCAGCCGCCCATCAGCAGTTGCGGCATCGCGATGCCCGCGGCCTTGATCTCCTGCGCGATGACGATCTGCTCGAGCGGTCCGGCACCGCGTCCGTACGGCGCGGGCAGGTGCGGCTGCACCCACCCGCCGTCACCGAGCGCGACCAGTTGGTCGTCCTCGTCGTCGATCGCCGCGATCGGCGCCAGCTCGGCCCGCAGCCCGACCCGGATCTCCTCGGCCGCGTCCGGCAGTTCGAGGACCGACGCCCGGGTCACCCCGGCCAGGGCCTGCTCGGCGACCCGGTTCGTCCGGTCCTCCCGAGTGCCGAGCACGCCCCGCAGCGACAGCGCACGGCGGTAGTACAGATGCGCATCGTGCTCCCAGGTGAACCCGATGCCGCCGTGCACCTGGATGCAGTCCTGTGCCACCCGGACGGCCGCGTCCGGCACGATCACCGCCGCCACGTCCGCCGCGAAATCCGCTGTGTCGTCGCCACTGTCGAGTGCCGACGCCGCGTCCCACACCACCGCGCGGGCCTTCTCCAGGGCGATGCCCATGTGTGCGCACTTGTGCTTGACGCCCTGGAACTGTCCGATCGGCCGGCCGAACTGCACGCGGGTCTTGGCGTACTCCGACGCCGTGGACACGCACCAGGACATCACGCCGACCGCCTCCGCGCCGAGCACGACCGCCGCGATCGAGCGAACGCGGCGCTCGTCGAGTCCGTCGAGCACTCGACCGGCGTCGAACCGGACACCGCCCGCCTGCACGCGCGCCGAACCACGCAGGACGTCGATGCTGTCCTGCGCGGCGACGGCCACATCAGCCGAATCGACTACTACCCAACGTGTCTCGTCGCCGATCGCGGCCGGAAGCAGTAGCACGTCGGCATGCTCGCCGCCGAGCACCGCATCCGCGACGCCGGTGAGTCGGTAGCCACCCGGCTCGGGTTCCACGTGAAACGGCTCGCCGAGCGCGACCGCCGCGGTGCGCGACCCGTCGAGCAGGCCGGGCAACACCTCGATGCCTGCCTTGGAGTCGGCCGCCGAGAGCACGGCGCTCGCGAGCACCGTCGGCAGGAACGGACCCGGCGCCGCGGTGCGTCCGAGCGCCTCGAGCGCCACCGCGAGGGTGAGCAGACCGGCACCGAGCCCGCCCTGTTGCTCCGCGACCGCCAGACCCAGCAGGTCCTGCCCGACCAACGCGGGCCAGAACTCGGGGAACTTGGCCTCCGTTTCGGCCTCGACGGCCGTGCGAATCCGCTCGGCGGTGACGGTCCGCTCGGCGAACGAACGTACCGAGTCCGCCAACGCCGCGTGCTCCTCGCTCAGCCCGACGCCGAGCTCGTAACTGTTGCGCGCCATGCCCGTCAGCCCAGCCGGACGGCGAGGTCGTCGACGGTCCAGGGCCCCTCGGATTCGATGGTCTCGCCGCCCTGCCAGTTGATCAGTTCGGTGACGGCGCCACCCTGGACCGCGTACACCTTGCCGGTGAGCTTGCAGTCGGCCGACGCGAGCCGCGCCACCAGCGGGGAGATGTTCGCCGGCGCGAACGCGTCGAACTCCCCCTCGGGTACCTCGGCCGCGAACAGCGCGCCCATACCGGGGGTGGCCAGCGTCAGCCGGGTGCGCGCGATCGGGGCGATCGCGTTGACCCGCACCCCGTAGCGCTCGAGTTCGTCCGCCGCGACCAGGGTCAACGCCGCGATACCGGCCTTCGCCGCCCCGTAGTTGCCCTGACCGGCGTTGGGCATGAACGTGCCCGAGGCGGAGGCGGTGTTGACCACCGAGGCGTTGACGGACTCGCCGGCCTTGCTCCGCGCCTTCCAGTGGGCGGCCGCGTGGTGCAACGTGGCGGCGTGGCCCTTGAGGTGCACGGCGACGACCGCGTCCCACTGGCTCTCCTCCATGCCCGCGATGAACGCGTCCCGCAGGATGCCGGCGTTGTTCACGAGCACGTCGAGACCGCCGAACTCGCGCACGGCCTGGTCGACGAGCGCCGCGGCGCCGGCCCAGTCGGCCACGTTGTCGGTGTTCGCGACGGCCGTGCCGCCGGCCGCGACAATCTCGTCCACCACCTGCTGCGCCGGTCCGGCGTCCGCGCCGGTCCCGTCGTTGGCCCCGCCGAGGTCGTTGACCACGACGCTGGCGCCCTCACCCGCGAACAGCAGCGCGTGCTCGCGGCCGATGCCGCGCCCCGCGCCGGTGATGATCGCGACCCGTCCGTCCAAGCTTCCCATTGGTGAGGCCTCCTCAAAATGTGGTGACAGCGGATTCAGCTGTCGGAGATGACGGCGAGACCGTCCTTGACGACCAGGTCGTCGCCGACGGTGGTCTCGTACGCATAGGTGGTGCAGCCGAGATTCCCCGTGCCCACCTCGGAGTCGGACTTCCAGAACCGGGTCTCGATGTCCTGTTCGGGCAGAACCGGTTTGGCGAACCGAACCGCGAGGCGCCGCAGTCGTTCGGTCGTACCGCCGGCGAGTTCGGTGAGCGCGGCCCAGGACGTGAACGCCATCGTGCACAGGCCGTGGTTGATGATCCCGGGCAGTCCGGACATGCGCGCGATCTCGTCGTCGAGGTGGATCGGCATCGGATCACCCGAGGCAGGCGAGTACCGGAACGTCTGGTCCTTGTCGATGTGCTGGCGCAGCTCGACGCTCGGCGCCTGCCGGCGCAGCGCCTCGTCGAACTTGTGGCCGGGCGCCGCGTCGCCGAGGCCGGGGCCGGCGTCGACCTTCCGGAAGAACGCGGTCATCCACTGTTCGTTGACCAGTTCGCCCGTGTCCGTGCGGGTCTCGACGTACACGACCACGGTTGACCCGTTGTCCCTGCCCTCGAAGCCGATCGGCTTGGCGCGCACCACCAGGGTGTCGCCGGGATAGATCGGGCGGTGGAAGTGGAAGTCCTGCTCGCCGTGCACCAGCTTCATGAGCAACTCGACCGGCGCCACCGACAGGGCGGCGGGGGCCATCGAGAAGAAGGCGGGCACCACCGCGAACACCGGCGGGGCGATCTCGCCGCGCAGGTGCCGCTCGATCGGATCGTTGGTGGCCGCCGCGTACTCGGCGATCCGCTCGGCCGTGACCTCGAAACGCTCCTCGTCGGTCCAGACGCCGAGTCCCGACGCGTCGAACGAAACCGTAGGCGTCGTCATTTCGCGCCTAGCCGACCAGCTCGGCGAACCTCGCGAGCGATGCCTCGAGGTCCGCGGCGGCGTTCTTGGCGACGGCCTTGCCGATCGGGCCGACGATCATGGTGCCCTTGAAGCCGGCGTCGATGACGGCCTTCGATCCCGTGCCCTCGGGCACGACGCTGAGCGTGAATTCGACGGTGACGCCGGCCATGCCGGTGCCCGCGATCTTGACGAGGTTCGGCGCGTCCACCTCGGTGACGGTCCACTCGATCTTGTTGGCCATGCCCATCACGGAGACGACCTCGGTGAAGGTGGCGCCGAGCGCGACCTCGGTGGGCAGTTCGCTCTTCCAGCCCTGGTGGATGGTCAGCCACTCCTCCCAGCGGGACAGGTCGGAGAGCGCGGACCAGGTCTTGTCCGGGGCGGCGGGCAGGACGGCGGAGACGGATACGGAAGCCATGACGAAACTCCTTCGGTACGAGGGGTGTTGAACGTGACGAGGGGGAGCGGTCAGCGCTCGGCGGGCCGGTAGGCGGTCACGACCACCGCGCCGCCGAGACCGATGTTGTGCTGCAGCGCAACCCTCGCGCCGTCGACCTGGCGGGCGTCGGCGGTGCCCCGCAGCTGCCAGGTGAGCTCGCTGCACTGGGCGAGCCCGGTCGCGCCGAGCGGGTGACCCTTGGAGATCAGGCCGCCCGACGGGTTGACCACCCACTGGCCGCCGTAGGTGGTGGCGCCCGCGTCGACGAGCTTGCCGCCGTCGCCCTCCGGGCACAGTCCGAGCGCCTCGTAGGTCAGCAGCTCGTTCGTCGAGAAGCAGTCGTGCAGCTCGATGACGTCGACGTCGGTGGCGTCGATGCCGGCCTGCTCGTACACCTTCCGGGCGGCGACACGGGTCATGTCGGCGCCGACGAGGCTGATCGCGCTCCTGTCGGCGAATGTGGACTCCATGTCGGTGACCATCGCCTGACCGACGATCTCGACCGCCTTGCCCGCGAGACCGTGCTCGTCCACGAACGCCTCACTGGCCACGATCACGGCGCCGGAGCCGTCCGAGGTCGGCGAGCACTGCAGCTTGGTCAGCGGGCCGTAGATCCGCTTCGAGGCGAGGATCTCCTCGAGCGTGTACTCGTCCCGGAACTGGGCGTAGGGGTTGTTCGCCGAGTGCCGGTGGTTCTTGACGCCGATCTTGGCGAACTGCTCCTCGGTGGTGCCGTAGCGCTCCATGTGCTCCTTGCCCGCGGCGCCGAACATGTACGGCGCGGGCGGCATCGCGAACTCCTGCAGCTCGGCGAGGGCGAGCAGGTGCCGCATCATCGGCTGCTCGCGGTCGTCGTAGGTGGTGCCGAGCGAGCCGGCCTGCATCTTCTCGAAGCCGAGGGCGAGCGCGCAGTCCGCCTGGCCGCTCTTGACCGCCTGGGTGGCGAGGAACAGTGCGGTGGACCCGGTCGAGCAGTTGTTGTTGACGTTGACGATCGGGATGCCGGTCAGGCCCAGCTCGTAGACCGCCCGCTGGCCGGAGGTGGACTCGCCGTAGACGTAACCGACGTAGGCCTGCTCGACCTCTCGGTATTCGATGCCCGCGTCCTCGAGCGCCTTGGTGCCCGCCTCGCGAGCCATGTCGGGGTAGTCCCACTCGCGGGCCCCCGGCTTCTCGAACTTCGTCATGCCGACGCCGACGACGAAAACCCTGCTGCCCATTTCCACTCCTGATCGAAAGAGAGACGAAAACTGTCTGCGACGCGCTGTCTCACTAAAGTAAGTGAGACACGATGTCCCGTCAATCACCCGAGTCGGTATCGTGTGGTCGATGCCAGAGAGAGTCGACGCCACCGCGCGCCCCGGGCCGGACGGCCGCGCCACCCGGTGGGACGACCACAAGGCGGACCGCCGGGACCGGATCCTCGACGCGGCGATAGCCGCGATCGAGGAGGGCGGCGCCGACGTCGGCGTCAAGCAGATCGCCGAACGCGCCGGAGTGCCCCGATCGGTGGTCTACCGAATCTTCTCCGGCCGCGGCGACCTCGACGAACAACTGCGGGCGCGGATCCTCGAACGGTTGATGGAGCACGTGACGCCGGGCCTGACGCCGGCTGGCACGATCCGCGAGGCGATCGTCGACGCCGTCGACAACTACCTTCGCTGGATCGTCGAGGCGCCGCGGCTGCACCAGTTCCTCGGCACCGGTTCGCCGAGCCACCGCACCACCGGGTCGCGGGCCGTGACCGGCACGAAGACGGCCATCGCCGTGCAGCTGACGGGGCTGCTCGAGGAGGTACTCCGGTCCCTCGGCAAGGACTCCGGCCTGGCGGAGTCCCTCGCCTTCGGCCTGATCGGGCTGGTCGACGTCAGCGTCAACCGGTGGCTGAGCAACCCCCAGTCGGCCTTGACCATCGAGCAGCTGTCGGACTTCCTCACCGTGTCGATCTGGCAGGTGCTCGACGGCAACCTGCGCCGGCTGGGGGTCGACGTCGACCCCACCACCCCGGTCGCGCGCCTGATGCACCCCTGACGGTGCGTTGCACGGGGTTCACGGTCCGGCTTCGGCTCGAACCCCGACCGCGAACCCCCGACCCGATGGATCTGCGTCACCAATTTAGTTAGCGCACGATTTATTCGTGTACGCTTCTTTCCATGACCGCAGTCGAATCGGATCCGCTCGCACTGGACCGTCAGGTCTGCTTCGCGCTGGCCGTCGCCAACCGGGCGGTGCTCTCCGTCTACCGGCCGCTGCTCGAACCGATGGGCCTGACCCACCCGCAGTACCTGGTGATGCTCGCCCTCTGGGGCGAGGCGCCCATGTCGGTGAAGTCGATCGGTGCCGCACTGCAACTGGATTCGCCGACCCTCTCGCCGCTACTCAAGCGGCTCGAGGCCTCCGGCCTGATCACCCGCAGTCGCAGCCCCGAGGACGAGCGGTCGCTGGTCGTGGACCTGACCGAGGCCGGACGCGAACTGCGCGCGAAGGCCGAACAGATCCCCCCTGCGGTCGTCGCGGCGCTCGGCGTGGGGCTGCCGCAGCTCGAGGAGCTGCACCGCGTTCTGACCGACATCAACAAGGCCGCACTCGAGGCAGGAGCACTGGAGAAATGAGCGCCACCCGACCGAACCCGTTGCAGTGGATCGCGTACGCCTGCGGCGCGCGCCTCCCGGAATCGATGAACGACTGGGTCGTCAACGACATCACCGGCGACCACTACGTGATCCGGCACCTCGTCCGAGCCCAGGTGCCGTTCGTCCCGCTGTACGTGGCGTTCATGTTCTTCCCCGGCCCGCTGTGGCTGCGCGGGGCGATGGTCCTGCTCGGGCTCTCGCTCGCGGTCTTCTACTCGGTGGTCTACATCCACCAGAACCGGGCCCGGCGGCTGCAGAAGAACGGACTGCCGATGGAGCTCGACAACCCGAAGCGGCGCGCGGCGCGAGAGGCGGAGGAGAACGCCTACGACCGGGCCTGGCGCTGAGCCTGATTCGAACCCCCACACCGGGGGTTCGGTCGTAGAATCTGGATCGGTCGATTTCGAAAGCCCACGCAATCGAAGGGATCCAGATGCGCTTCCTCAAGGCCGCACCTGCCGCCGCGGCGATCGCTGCGGCGGCCGCCGTCGTCGCGGCGCCGTCCGCACAGGCGTTGACACCGCAGACCATCTTCGGCACCGTGACCTGCCAGAACTCCGCGACCCAGAAGTCCCGGCCGGTCGCCGCCTGGGTCGCCAGCGAGAAGGGCGGGTCGGGGCCGAGCAAGCTCAGCGACGGCGACGGTGCCAACTGGACCCAGAACTACACGTTCACCACCTACGACGCCGGCCGCTTCAAGGTCGCCGTCGGCTGCGGCGGAACCGCCCAGAACCCGGCGAAGGCCGTCGTCACCGGATGGATGAACCCCGGGCGACACAACCTCGTGCTGAACTACTGACGGCAGGGAACCCCCGCGGGCCGCGGGGGTTCCCTGCTGTCAGGCGCCGGTCTCGACCGGGCGGCCCGAGGCCACCCAGGCGTCCGTGCCGCCGACGACGTTGACCGCGTTGATGCCCGACGCGTTCAGGAAGTTCGCGGCCTGCGCACTCCTGCCACCCATCGCACAGATCACGAACACGGTTGGCGCCGACGGAATCTCGCCGACGCGTCCGGCGAACTCGCTGAGCGGGATCAGCGTCACGCCGGGCACGTGGGCCTGCGCGTACTCGTCGGCCTCGCGCACGTCGATCACCGGCGCGCCCGCCGCCAGCGCCTCGTCCAGGCCGGTCAGGTCCACTTCCTGCATGGGTTTCCTCTCTCGTCGTCTGACCCGAGCATACCCAAGGGGGTATAACGACGGGCGCGGAGTCAGCCGCCGCGGAGCGCAGTCGATGCGTCGCGCGCAGCACGGACGACGGCAGCGGCCCGGTCCCGACACCGGACGACCGTGGCGTCCGCCCGCTCCCGGACCAGCGCCGGGGTGCGCAGCGGGCGGATTCCCGATCGAGAAACGCTTCGACTCCTCGGTGCGGCAGCCTATGGTTGCCACAGCCTGCCACACGAACGAACAGCGTTGCTACGGAAGGAATGTGCGATGTCTTGGCTCGGTCCCGTCAGGCAGATCAGCTACACCACCGACGATCTCGACCAGCTGCTGAATTTTTGGGAGAAGCAGGTCGGGATCGGGCCGTGGAGCGTGTTCCGCGGACTGACCCTCGTCATGAACTACGACGGCCAGAAGATCTCGCTGCCGGTCGACGTCGCGCTCACCGTCCACGCCGGCATGCTGATCGAGCTGATGCAGGTCCGGGGCGGGGGCCCGTCGCCCTTCCACGACCAAGACAACGAGCCGATCATCGGTCTGCAGCGGGTGGCCACCCTCAGCGACAACATCGTCGAGGACACCGAGCACGCGCAGCGAAACGGGCTCGAGCTGTTCGCCGACGGCACGGACGTCACCGGCCAGCGCTACTGCTACTTCCGCTCGGCCGCGGCGCCCGGCATCATCCTCGAACTGCTCGAGGACACCCCCTTCTTCCGCGACTTCGTCGACCAGCTGACCATGCCATCGCCGGCGGAGCGTCAGACCTGACGCGATACCGGAGCACGCCCCCCGTTCAGTACCGGGCGACCGCCCCGTCGACGGCGTCCTGGAGCCCGGCCTGGACCAGTCGTGCGATCTCCGCAGGCTTGTCGGGCAGGTCCAGAACGGGCGTCGCGAAGAACACGCTGGCCCCGCGCACCGCCGCATCGTCGGCGTGCCGGTCGACGCCGGGCCCGTAGCTGATCCCCATGCACACCAGCGCCGGACGCACCCCGAGCTTGATCGCCCGGCTGGTGATGTGACCGATGCCGCTGCCGATCCGCTGGAGCCGGGCCGGGTCGTCCTCGTTGCAGGTGCCCTCCGGGAAGATAGCCAGGTCGTCGCCTCGGCGCAGTCGTTCGGCGCACACGTCCATCATCCGCTGACCCGCCGCGTTGACCGCCCGCATGCCGTGATTCTTGCCACGGAAGACCGGGATGCTGCCCATCAGGTCGATGCGGTCCCGCCGCTTGGGCTCGGCGAACAGCTCGTCCTTGGCCAGCACCCGGGTCCGCCCGATGACCGGCCGCAGCGGACTGCGCCAGGCCGCCCCCGCCACCGTGTAGGGATCCCGCTCGGTCAGGTGGTTGACGGCCAGGACAACTCGGGTGTTCGAACGCACCAGCTCACGCAGCCGCTCCCGGGTGCCCTCCGCGTACCGGATCCGGGGGCGGAACCGCGCCGCGAGCGTCGCGTAGGCCGCCTTGGCGAGCAGCCGGTTCTGCTGATGGCCCAGGTAGTAGTCGTAGACTGCGTCGGAGTTCTCGAGTGTCACGTCGGGCTTGTCCATGCTCCCACTGTACGGACGCCCCGGGAATCGGCACGCTGGGCGAATCCGACTGCACACCAACCACATTCAAACCTACCGGTACGAAACCCGGTCGACGAGGCCCGTCCCCCCTGGTGCCCCACCGTCGTCCGGCTCTAGCATCTGTGCATGAGCATTGCCTTCGTCCAGGCCACCTGGCACCGGTCCATCGTCGACCACGCGCGTGACGCCTTCACCGCGCGGTGGCGTGAACTCGGCCACGACCCGTCCGAGATCGAGTACTTCGAGACCCCGGGCGCCTTCGAGATCCCGTTGCACGCGCAGCGCCTCGCCCGCACCGGCCGCTTCTCTGCGATCGTCGCCGCGGGCCTGGTGGTCGACGGGGGCATCTACCGGCACGAGTTCGTCGCGTCGGCCGTCATCGACGGCCTGATGCGGGTGCAGCTCGAGACCGACGTCCCGGTGTTCTCCGCGGTGCTCACCCCGCACCACTTCCACGAGCACGCCGATCACGCCGACTTCTTCACCGCGCACTTCGACAAGAAGGGCGCCGAGGTGGCCGACGCCTGCTCCGGCACGCTCGCCTCGCTCGCGACCATCAAGTAGTCGCGGCCACGCCCCCGGCCGCCCCTCCCCCGGTCCTCCCGGGGAGGGGGGTGGCGGTCAGTCCGGCAACGCCGCGAGGAACTCGAGCATCGCTGCGTTCACCTCCGCGGGCTTCTCCATCTGCACGAAGTGCCCGGCGCCCTCGACCACGTGGGTCGACACCAGACCGGGCACCAGCACGCGCATCGCGGCGAACGGATCCCTGCCCATCATCTCCAGTACCGGGTCCTTCGCACCGGCGATGAAGGTCACCGGCAGCTCGATCGGACGGTCGTGCAGGCTCTCGTTCTGCGACCACACCGCGTCCTCGGCGCGGTACCAGTTCAGCCCGCCGGTGAACCCGGTCCGTCCGAACTCACCCACGTAGTACTCGAACTCGTCCTCGCTGAGCCAGTTCCACGGCAGCGCAGGCGGTTCCGGCAGCACATCGAGGTAGCCGTTGCCCTCGGACGGGAAGTCCCAGCAGTCGAGGTAGCGGTTCGCGCCGCTGAGCGCGTGGAAGATCTTCGCGAGGAACTCCCGCGGCCGCTCCCCCAACTCGCGATCCGCGACGCCCCGCTCCTGGAAGTAGTGCACGTGCGCGAAGTGCTGGGAGGCGAGGTACTCGAACCCCACGCTCGGCTGAACCGGCAGTCGCGGGGTGCGCGGCACGCTGAGCTGCATCAGCGCCGACACCCTGCCGGGCGCCCAGGCGGGCAGATCCCACACCAGGTGCGCACCGAAGTCGTGGCCGGCGAACACCGCCTGGTCGATGCCGAGGGCGTCGAGCAGCCCGACCATGTCCCCGACCGTGTGGGGACGGTCGTACTCGCTCGCGTCCACCGGCGCGCTGGTGCGGCCGTACCCGCGCATGTCGGGTGCGATGACCCGGTAGCCGGCCGAGGCGAGCGCCTCGATCTGGTGCCGCCAGGTGAACCAGAGCCCGGGGAAGCCGTGGCACAGCACGACCGGCCGTCCCGTCCCCTGCTCGGCGACGTGCATCTCGATCCCGTTGACCGCGACGATGCGGTGCGTCGGTTGTGCCATGTCAGTCCTCACCATCGGTCACGGATACGGCACCCGCACTGACGCTGACCCGACCGTTCTCGATGTGGCCGGTCAGGCGGCGCCGGAAGGTCCGGTCCTCGGACACCGTCAGCGTCGCGTCGTACCAGCCGTCGGTCGAACGTACCGTCCAGGACGACTCCGCTCCGGGCTCGACCCCGCGCTCCGCCCCGTCCAACCGCACGGTCAGCGCTTCGGCGCCGGGGTTGTGAACGGTCAAGCGCAAGGCCCGCGCCCCCTGGTCGACGGTGGTGCGGACCGTCAACGCGCCCGCGGCACCAGCTACGCTTCCCTGGATCTCACGCCGGAAACCATTGGGCCCCAGCAAGGTCAGCGCGTATCGCTCCCCCGTCACCGACACCGTGTCGGTCACAGTTCCGAGCACGTCGTAGTGGCGTGGCTCCGTGAACTCGCCCGCGTACGGATACAGGGAAAAGTGGGCGGAGGCCTTGCCGCTGTTGGTCAGGTCGAGGGCCAGCGTGCGCGACTTCGGGTCCATCACGGCATGCCCGTCGGGTTGGTACGGCAGCGGTCGCGCCGGTCGGGTTCCGCGTTCCTGGACCGGCATCTGCTGGTTCGCCGGCGGGGTCGGCGTCCAGCGTGGGTCGAGCGGCGGCGTGGCGGCCGGCCGAGCGAGCGACGGCCTGCTCCGCGGCACGGCGAAGTCGAACGCGGAGGTGAGATCGCCGCTGACAGTGCGTCGCCACCGGCTGATCTCCGGCTGGGTGAACCCGAACCGCTTCTCCAGGAACCGAGTGGTCGAGGTGTGGTCGAACACCTCGGAACACACGAACCCGCCCACGGTCCACGGCGACACGATCGTCATCGGCACCCGCGGCCCCAGCCCCAACGGCTCGGTGCCGACCCATTCGTCGGCCGCATCGCGCGGCGGCCGGGGCGGCGGCACGTGGTCGAAGTAGCCGTCGTTCTCGTCGAAGTTGATGATGACGACCGTCTTCGCCCAGAGGTCGGGGTCGGCAGCGATCGCGTCGAGCACCTGGTACACCAGGGTTGCGCTCGCGGCCGGCGACGACCCCGACGGGTGTTCGGAGTCGACCTCGGACGGCACCAGATAGGACACCTGCGGCAGCGACCCGGACTCGACGTCCCGGCGGAACTCGGCGGCCAGCGTGCCGGGGCGCGACCGGCGCAGCGCTCGGTCGTAGAGAACCCGGTCGGCGGGGGACAGTCCGTTCACCGCACCCTCGAGCGCCCGCAGCGCCACGTCCTGGACCTCGGGCGGCATCTTTGGCAGCGCGAGATAGAACCCGGACAGCGTCTGCAGCTCGTAGGGGACCAGTCCGGGGTTCCCGAGCAGGTGTGCGGCCACCTTCTTGAATACGGTGAAGTACTCGAGGTTGTTGTCGCTGAAGGTGTCCCACTCCTGGTAGGTCTTCCACGTCACGCCTGCCGCCTGCAGGCGTTCGGGAACCGTGCTCCACGGGTACCCGGCGTGCCACGGATCGTAGGCGGCATTGGTGACCGCGCGGGAGCCGTCCGGCTCGAAACCGGTGTAGCCGCTCACCCAGTAGTTGCGGTTCGGGCTCGTGGAGGTGGGGACCGAGCAGTGGTACGCGTCGCAGATCGTGAAGGCGTCCGCGAGTTCGTAGTGGAACGGAATGTCCTCGCGGCCGTAGTAGGCCATCGTGGTCGGGGTCTTCGCGGCAATCCAGCCGTCGTGCCATCCGCCCGCGAGAGCCTGGTGGCCGCCCTCCCAACTGTGGTCGAGGCCGGTCACGTTCTGCGTGTCCATCCGCTGAGCTTGGGCGGAGGCACGGATCGGAAAGGGCAACACCGGACCGCCCGGACCGGGCTGCTCGAACACGCTGTGCCCGTTGCGCAGTGTGAGCGCGTTCGGGTCACCGAAGCCTCGCACTCCGCGCAACGCGCCGAAATAGTGGTCGAAGGATCGGTTCTCCTGCATGAGGAGCACGACGTGCTCGATCGAATCGAGGCTGCCCGGCCCGACCGGCGCCGCGAGTGCCGACTGGAGCGACGGCGGCAGCAACGACCCGACGGCTGCGGCCCCGAGGGCACCCGCGCCGACGGACAGGAATCGACGCCGGGACAGATTTCTGGACAAGGAATCCCCTCGTGGCAGGAAGTCGACAGCAGCGCCCGCAGAGTACCCACAATCATGTGCCGAACATCGCCACATTGGACGTTTGTCCAATTAACAGCTGGGGCCCGATTCCCCAACGCCGGTCATACGATTGGTGCCCGGCGCGAACCCTTCGAGCGCGGCCACCGACGGCGTCAGGGGGCGAGCCGCGGCCGCAGCCAGGCCACGAGGTCGTCGAGCACCTGCTCACGCTCGGGCTCGTTGAACACCTCGTGGTACAGCCCCGGGTACTCCGTGTAGGTCAGGTCGTCCGAGGCGACGGTCGCCGCGATCATGCGGCTCCCGTTGACGTTCACCAGGCCGTCCTCGCTGCCGTGCAGCAGCAGCAGGGGTATCCGCAGCGTCGGCAGCCGGTCGGGCAGCGACTCGGCGTTGACGATCAACCCGCGCGCGATCCCGGCGGGAACCTTGCCGTGGTGCACCAGCGGATCCGCCTTGTATGCGGCGACAACCTCCGGGTCACGAGAGACCAGGTCGGCGTCGAGCGACTGCACCGGAAGCGACGGGAGAAAACGGCCGACCACCTTGCCGACCCCGACGACGACGCCGGGCACGCCGGTGGTCACGTCCACCGCGGGGCCGGACAGGATCAAACCGGCCAGCAGGTCCTGGTGGTCCAGGGCATACGACAGGGCGATCGCACCGCCCATGCTGTGTCCGAGCAGGTAGAGGTCCAGTCCGGGGCGCTCGGTGGTCGCGATCCCGACGAGCTGGTGCAGATCGTCGGTGAAGTCCGTCCACGCCTTGAGTTCGACGCGCTTGCCGCCGGACCGCCCGTGCCCGCGATGGTCGGGCGCGTACACCACGAGACCGAGCCCGACCAGGCGCTCCACCACGTGGTCGTAGCGGCGGGCATGCTCGCCGAACCCGTGGGCGAGCACGAGTACCGCGACGGGCGGCCCGTCCGGGGTCCAGACGGCGTACTCGATGCGAGTGCCGTGATTGCCGATGAACGAGGACTCGGTGTGTGCCACGGGTCGAGCTTAGGCCGCGATCGGTGCAGGCGGCCGGTATTGACTCGCGCCCTGCCGAACGGCACCGCCGGTCGATAGACTCGGCTCGTCGATCCACGCTCCAGCTGAATCCGAACTACCGGTGAGCAATCACCCGGACGGAGGCACGGTGAACGAGCACAACCCGACCGCCCCGGCCTGGCCCGCGCTTCGCGTGGCCGACTGGACCGAAACCCGGGACACGCTGCACATGTGGATGCAGATTGTCGGGAAGGTCCGACTGTCGCTCTCGCCCCTGGTCAATCACTGGTGGCAGGTGACGTCGTATGTCACCGCACGGGGCCTGGGTACCGGCGCGATCCCGTACGGCACCCGAGCACTGGACATCGAGTTCGACTTCTGCAGCAACCGCCTGCACCTGCGGACCAGTGACGGCGGCGCGGGCGAGGTTGCGCTGGAACCGAAGTCGGTTGCACAGTTCCACGCCGAGACCATGCAGGCGCTCGCCGACCTAGGGATCGACGTACGTATCCAGCCCACCCCGAACGAGGTCGAGCCCGCCATCCCGTTCGCCGAGGACACCGTGCACTGCGCCTACGACCCGGACGCGGCGAGCCTGTTCTGGCGTCAACTGGTGCAGGCCGACCGCGTCTTCAGGACATTCCGGTCCCATTTCGTCGGTAAGGTCAGCCCCGTGCACTTCTTCTGGGGTGCAATGGATCTGGCCTGCACCCGGTTCTCCGGCCGATCCGCGCCCATCCATCCGGGCGGGGCACCCAACTGCGGCGACTGGGTGATGGTCGAGGGCTATTCGCACGAGCTGAGCAGCTGCGGTTTCTGGCCGGGCGGCGGCGAGGAGGGCGCCTTCTACTCGTACTCCTACCCGGCGCCGGAAGGCTTCGCCGGCTTCCCGGTCGGCCCGCGGGACGCCTTCTACAGCAACGAATTCCAGCAGTTCCTGCTCCCCTACGAGGCGGTGCGGAAGGCGGCCGACCCGGACGCCACCGTGCTCGAGTTCCTGCAGGACACCTACCGCGCCGCCGCCGACCTGGGGAACTGGGACCGGTCCGCACTCGAGTGCGACCCGGACCGGTGGGACGCGCTGCGCTGAGCCGGCGACTCAGTCGACGTCGTACACCACCTGCACGCTCACGCTGAGTTCCTGACTGCCCGGCTCGATCGGCGTCGGCGCGCGGTCGGCGAGCGCCGCGGACCCCGGCATCGGAGCCGGCCCAGTCGCGGGCACCTCGGTGATCGACCGGACCGGGCCGAGCCCGACCCCGGCCGCGGCGGCGATCTGGCCGGCCTGGGCCTGCGCCTGCTGCACCGCGCGCTCGCGGGCCTGGGCGCGCAGTTCGCCGTCGTCGGCGATCGAGAAGCTGGTCTGCTGCACGCGCACCGCGTCGCCCGCCGCGGCGGCCGCGGCGTCGATCACCTCACCGGCCCGGGCGACCTCGTGCACCGTCGCGGTCACCTGGTTGCCGACCTGGTAGCCGGTGATCGTGCCGTCGGGACCGAAGGTCGGCTGCACGGACAGCCCACTGGTCTGGATGTCCTTGGCATCGACGCCCTTGGACTTCAGTGAGTCCACGAGGGCGGTCGCCTTCTCCGCGTTCGCCGCGAGCGTGCCGTTGGCGTCGGTGCCCTGCGTCTGCACGCCGAGCACGACCGTGAGGGTGTCGGGCGTGCCGGTGACCTTCCCGGTGGCCTGGGTGCTGATGCCGGGCGGCGGTCCGTCGGTACCGACCGTCGCGCCGGTGCCGCAGCCCGCCACCAGCGCACCCGTCGCCGCGATCGCGGCCAGGCCCAGAGTTCGTGTCGTCACGCTCGGTGTGGTCGGCATTGCCCCACTATGACGCATCGGCGGAGTCCGCCACGGGAGGTGCGGACACCGCGCGCCCGCGGCGCAGCGACCACCCGAGGGCACAGGCGAGCAGCAGCGTGGTCGCGGCGAAGGCGATCGCCGCATTGCGCGCGGTCAGCAGTCCGGGTTCCGCCGCTCCACCGGTCTGGACCACGGACACCGGAGAACTGAGCACCGACGAAATCTGTTGCTGCTGAGCCGCATTACGCACCGGGATGGCACCGACACCCTTGCCGAGCTGATCGTTGAGCTGCGCCGACACGGTCTTGAGCTGGGTGATGCCGGCCAGGATCTGACTCTTGGTCTCCCCCAGCATCGCGGGCGCCTGCTCCGCGATCGGCCCGATCCCGGACTGCAGCTGTTCGCCCGCGCTGCTCAACTGCGCGGACACGTCCCGCAGCTGGTCGAATCCGCTGCGCACCGCCGCACCGAGGTCGGTGTCCGGCCCGACGCCGGCGCCCAGCACGGCGGTGGCGGCCTTCAGCTGTGCGGACACCGCACCGAGGTCGGCGGCCGTACGCTCGAGCGTCCCGGCCACGTTGGCGGTGTCGAGCCCGGATGCGCGCAGGGCCCTGGTCGTCGCGCCGAGCCCCTCCTGCAGTCGCGCCGTGCCCGTGGTGAGGTCGCCGATGGTGACGCCGAGCGAGGTCAGCCGGTCGGACAACTCGCCCGCCGGGCCGCTGGCCTGCCCGACCATCCCCGACACCTTGCCCGCGACGTCCACCAACTGGTTCGCGCCGTCGTTCGCGGTCTTCAGGTACGGCAGCACGGAGTCGACGCTGCCGAGCAACTGCTGGGCCTGCGTGTCCGCGGCGCCGGTCGCGGTCGCGAGCAGCTGGGCGGGCAGCAAGGTCTGCTGCAGCTGGCTCCGCGCCGAGGACATGCCGCTGAGCAGGTTCTTGATGCCGTTCGCGCCGGTCTGCTCCGAGACGGTCGTCATCAGGGCCGACATCGCGTCGGCGTCGCCGGCCGAGCCGCCGTTGCGGTGCACGGACAGCTGGGCCTGGCGCGGCGCTGTCGTGCCGAGGGAGGCCACCGTCTCGGAGAAGTCCTCGGGGATGGTCACCGACGCGAGGTACTTCGAGTCCGTGGCGGCCTCCGCGTCGACGACCTCCCAGTCGAACGCGTCCGACTCCTGCAGCGAGGCGACCACCTGGTCGCCGGTGCGCACCGGCTTGCCCGCCGCGACCGTGCCCGCGTCCTCGTTCACGATCGCGACGACGCTGCCCGCGGAGCGATCCGACCCGATCCACAGGGCCGCGCCCGCCGCCACGACCAGCAGCGCCACGACCAGCGCGAGGCCCGGCCACCATCGGCGTAGGCGGGATGGATTCACATGTGCGGCAACCATACTCCCGAACCTACTGGCGATAATTTGGACGACGGTGGCAGGGGTATGAGAATTCTCTGTGGCCGGTCCGCCTACCGCCGGCGGAATCGCTCCTGCAGCTGCGGGTCCTGTTCCCACCACAGGCCCGGGGCATCCGCCGCGACGGGAGTGCTCGCCAGCTCCCCAGCGTCCAATTCGGCGTCGATCGCCTCGGCCTGCGCCCGGTCGTCGAGGCGCAGCGCCCGCATCAGCACCAGCAGGAACGGGATGCCGATCACGTCGCCGAGCAGCCACAGGATGCCTGCGCCGATCGCCTGGTCGGTGCGCCGGTCCGGCCCCCAGCTCCGCGCGAACTGCTGGTAGTACTCCGCCGCGATCTCCGGCCCGAGCCAGATGACGATGCCGAGCACCCCGTCACCGATCACCTCGACGACCGTGATCGCCAGCGAGATCATCTGGGAGTACCGGTGCGGCACCGGGTCGACCTGCAGCCGCGAGTAGAAGTAGCCGAACCCGACCGCCACCAGCACCAGCCGGGTCAGCTGGTCCACCCCCTGGTGTTCGAGCACGGCCGGGTACCACCCGGTGAGGTAGAGCAGCCACGGCGTCGCGAGCATCGCGAGGGAGGTCGTGGCGGGATAGGTCAGGGCCCGCGCGGCCCGGCTACCCACGACCGCGTCGACACGCGCCCGGCGGGTCTCGCCCAGGCAGGCACGCAGGACGGTGACGGGCTTGCCCAGCGCCAGCCCGAACGGGACCACGAACAGCAGCAGCACCACCTGCAGCGCCCGCACCCAGAACAGGGTGTCGGCGTACACCCCGACGAAGCTGAGCGCGGCCACCAGCCACACCCCGCAGCCGAGGAGCAGGAAGCAGAGCAGCCGGCCCCGGCCGACGCCCTCGCCGCGGCGCGCGGCCGTCGCGTGCGCGCGCCAGTAGCCGGCTGTGAGTGCCGTCACCACGGCGAGGGTCGGGACGTCCCACCGCCAGGACGTCGCGGCGGTGGACAACGTCAGCGGGACATCGACGAACGACACCGCACCAGTGTGCCCCGTCGAGCGCACCTGACCCATCCCCGGTTCCACGGAATAGCGTGTGTCACAGCCTAATTCAACGGACCACCAACGCATCGTCAACAGATGGACCTTCGTCGGGCGCCGACGGGCAGTGGATCATAAGGCCGGGTAAAGAAGTTCCCAGGCTCGGGTGGCCGCCGCCGTCCACCCGCACGAGGCCGTCGGAACGTCCCAACGCCGATGGGTACCGTGGCCTTCGTGTCGTACTCCTCCACCTCGGCGTCGCCGGGACGCCCCGGGCCGCGTCGGGCACACCGGCGCGCCAGGCACAGCCGGCAACCGAGGCGGAACCCGGAGCGCTCACCGGCCGGCCTGCGCGGGATGCGCATCGCGGCCGGGACGATGTCGGCCGTGGTACTCGCCGGCGTCGGGATCGGCTGGGCCGCGCAGGCCGGCCTGACCTCGGGGATGTACACCTCCGACGCCCTGAAGGCGCTCGCACCCGACGCCCCTCGGTCGGTGCACGGCGACACGAACATCCTGCTCATCGGCCTGGACAGTCGCAAGGCGATGGACGGCAGCGACCTGCCGGCACAGTTCGTCACCGACAAGCTGCACGCGGGCGACAGCGACGTCGGCGGCTACAACACCAACACGCTGCTGCTGCTGCACGTGCCGGGCGACGGCAGCCGGGCCAGTGCGGCGGCGATCCCGCGGGACGACTACGTCAACGTCCCCGGCTACGGCATGCGCAAGATCAAGGAGGCGTACGGGCTCGCGAAGGCGGACGAGGAGACCAGACTGAGGGACACCGGCGTCACCGACCCCGCCGATCTCGAGCAGCGCTCCCGTGAGGTCGGGCGCCGGTCCACGCTGACCACCGTGCAGAACCTGCTGCACGTGCCGATCGACCATTTCGCCGAGGTCAACCTGATCGGCTTCTACAACATCGCGCAGGCCCTCGGTCCGCTGCAGGTGTGCCTCAACGCGCCCGTGCACGACGAGTACTCGGGGGCGAACTTCCCCGCGGGCAAGCAGACCCTGGATCCCTCCCAGGCGCTCGCGTTCGTGCGGCAGCGGCACGGGCTCGACAACGGCGACCTCGACCGCACCCACCGTCAGCAGGCGTTCATCTCCGCCGTCATCACGAACCTGAAGTCGACGGGCGTGATCGGCAATATCGGCAAGATGCAGGGTCTGGTCGACGTGGCGAAGAAGGACATCGTCATCGACTCCGGCATGGACCCGGTGAAGTTCGCCTCGCAGGCGACCAATCTCACCGGCGGCGATCTGGACTTCTACACCCTGCCGATCGAGGGGTACGCGACCGTCAACGGCCAGGACGTCAACAAGGTCGACGTCACCCGGCTGCGCACCGAGGTGAGCCGGCTCTTCTCCACGGGCGACCCGACCGGCTGGCCCACCACGACCGCCAAGGCGCCCACGCCGTCCGGGCACGAGACCGTCGACGTGGTCAACGGCACCGACCACGCGGGCCTGGCCGCCTCGACCGCGTCGGAGATGGCGGCCCTCGGCTACCGGACGGGATCGCTGTCCACCGGCACGGCCGCCACCTCGACCAGCGTGCGGTACGGCAGCGGCGGCGACGGCTTGGCCGGGACGCTCGCCGACCGGTACGGCGTCACCGCGGTCGCGGACTCCTCGCTGCCCGCGAACCGGGTCGCGCTCGTCCTCGGCCCGGACAGCATCGGCGTCGACCTCACGCCGCCGACCACGCAGGCGTCGCCGCAGACCGGCGCTCCGGGCTCCGCGGCCACCCCCGCGCCCGCCGCCCCGACCGCCGGTCCGCAGGGCGCACCGATCGCCGCCGACCAGGGCACCCCCTGCGTGGACTGACGGGTCACGCTCCCCCGGTGTGCGCACCCTCGACTGCCGCGGGTTCCGGCGCGACGGCGAAGGCCGCGGCACGCCGCCGACGCAACCACCAGATCGCTGCGGCGACGGCCGCGACGGCGATCAGGACGCCGGTGCCGCCCACCGCCTTCTCGATCTTCTCGTAGGAGTTTCCCGCCGCGAAGCCGAGCAGCACGTTCCCGGCACCGAAGACCAGTGCCGCAACGGAATTGAAGGCCAGGAAGCGACGGTAGGGCATCCCGCTGATCCCCGCGAGCGGGGGCATCACGGTGCGGATGAACGCGACGAACCGGCCGACGAACACCGCGGGTCCGCCGTGCCTGCGCAGCAGCTCCTGCGCCCCGTCGAGCCGTCGGCGCCCGGCGAGGAACGGCAGCTGCAGGATGCGCGGGCCGACCCGGCGGCCGATCCCGAAGCCGACGGTGTCTCCCAGCACGGCCGCGGTGACCACGAGCACGATCATCAGCCACAGCTGCGCATGGGTCTGGCTCGCGACGATGCCGCCGACGATCGCCGCGGTCTCGCCCGGGACGAAGAAGCCGAGCAGGAGCGCGTCCTCGGTGAACACCAGCCCCGAGACCACCGCGTACACCACGAGGGAGTCGAGGGTCTGCAGTCGCTCGAGGAGGGCGTTCACCGGGGCCGCCTCAGATCCGTCCGGGGAGGCGCTCGGCGGGCGAACCGCCGAGGTCGAGGAATCCGTCACCGACGACCGCGAACCCGTCCCGGACCAGGTCGGTGAACTGGCCCGGGCCCCGCTGCGGATCCCAGGAACGGTACGCGGCGTGCACGATCGCGAAGGCGACGTTCACCACCAGACTGACCCGGTGAGCGTCGTCGTCCAGGGCCAGCCGCTGCGCCACCCAGCCGCGCACGAAGGTTCGGAACGGTTCGCTCGACGCCCATGCGGACTGGACCAGCGCCGGGCATTGCTCGATCATGCTCTTGCGCAGCAAGAGTTTCGAACCGTCGCAGCCGACGGTGCCGATGAGGATCTCCCGCAACGACTCCCACATCGGTTCGTCCGCGGGCCGGGCCTGCGCCAGCGTCCGCCAACGCGCGGAGTCCTCGGGATCGGGGTCGAGCAGCAGCGATTCCTTGGACTCGAAGTAGTTGAACAGGGTGCTCTTCGAGACGTTGGCCGCGGCGGCGATCTCCTCGACGCTCACCGCGTCGAACCCCCGGGCCGACACGAGCTCGACGGCGGCGGACCGCAGCGAACGCCACGTCTCCAGCTTCTTCGCCGCACGCAGGCCCGATGGGGTGGTCATGGTTCCAGCGTAGACCCAAACTTACACCGAGTCCAAAATTGTCTCGGGTGCAGGTAGTGGTTCGGGTACGGCGGGCCGGAATAGAAGACGGCGGCCCGGTCGTTGGCCAGGTCATGGCCAATTCGGTGGTAGCGACAGCGTTCGGAGGGCCCGACGTCCTCACCGTGATCGACGAACAGGTGCCGGCTCCCGGCCCCGGAGAGGTGCAGGTCGAACTGCGCGCCGTCGGCGTCAACCCCTTCGACTACAAGTCGTACAGCGGCGCCTTCGGCTCCGATCCCGCATCCCTGCCGGTGCGCCCCGGGCTCGAAGGGGCGGGCGTGGTCGTCGCCGTCGGCGAGGGTGCGGCCGGTCCCGCCGGGCCGCTCGCGGTGGGCGACGAGGTGATCGTCCACCCCGGCAAGGGTTCCTACACGCAGCTGCTGAACATCGACGCGGGCGACGCGCTGCCGAAGCCGCCGTCACTGCCGTGGGAGCAGGCCGCCGGGCTCCTGGCCACCGGCACCACCGCGGTGGACGCCCTGACCACCGCTCAGGTCACGTCCAGCGACACCCTGCTGATCCACGGCGCGGCCGGTGCGGTCGGCGCGCTGGCCGTGCAGCTGGCGGTCGCGCGCGGGGCCACGGTGATCGGCACGGCCCGCGAGTCCAAGCACGACTACCTGCGCAGCCTCGGCGCGGTTCCCGTCGCGTACGGCGACGGGCTGCTCGACCGGGTACGGGCCGCCGCCCCGAACGGGGTCGACGCCGCATTCGACACCGCCGGCACCGACGAGGCGGTCGACGCCTCCCTCGCCCTCGTAGCGGACCGCGGGCGCATCGTGACCATCGTCGCGTTCGGCCGGGCCGCGCAGGACGGCTTCCCCGCGATCGGCGGAGGCAGCCCCGAGAGCGCACGGATCCGCCAGGAGGCCAGGTCCGAGCTGATCGAACTCGCCGGACGGGGCCAGCTCGACGTCCTCGTCGCGAAGACCTTCCCGCTCGAGGCCGCGGCGCAGGCGCACACCGAACTGCAGAGCCCGCACCCGAGCGGAAAGTTCGTCCTGCTGCCCTGACCCTGCGGCACTCGACCGCACAGACGTGCTGTCGGGATCACACCTGCGTTTCGCGTCCGGCACTGGTGTGATCCCGACACCGGGCGTGTGTGCTCAGCCCCACTCCGCGGCCGTCACACATTTATTGCGCGCGGGCCGGGGTGTGCTCGTCGTCCGGCGAGGCCTCGGCGGAGCGGACGGGTGGGCGCGACGGCCACCAGTTCGCGGCGCCGAACAGTCGCATGAACGCGGGCACCAGCACCCCACGGACCACGGTGGCGTCCATCAGCACCGCCAGCGCCATGCCGGCGCCGAACAGGTCGATGAACGAGATCGACGACGTGGCCGCGGCGATGAACACGATCGCCATGATGACCGCGGCAGCAGTGATGATCCGCCCGGTCCGGGCAAGGCCCCGAGCGACCGCGCGCGTGTTGTCCCCACTCACGAGCCACTCCTCGCGAATACGGGAGAGCAGGAACACCTCGTAGTCCATCGACGCCCCGAAGGCCAAGCAGAACATCAGGATCGGGATGGCGGCCGAGAGGTAGCCGGTGGCGGTCACTCCGAACAGGCCGGCGAGATGGCCGTCCTGGAAGATCCAGACCATCGCCCCGAACGTCGCCGTCAACGACAGCAGGGTGAGCACGAGCGCCTTGACCGGTAGCACCACACTGCGGGTGAAGAAGTACAGCACGACCAGCATCGGCACCGCGATGAGCACCGCGGCCAGCGGCAACCGGGAGACGAGTGCGGTCGTGGTGTCGGCGTTCTCCGCCGCCAGGCCGGTGACCTGAACCGGCCACGGCGCGGGCACCGCCTGGACCTCCCGCACGAGCTGCTGACCGCGCGACGAGTACGGCTCGATGTCGTTCTCCAGATACAGGTACGAACTGTCGTCCCGCGTCATCGGCGTGGTGATCGCCGCGGATCCGGCCGAAACCGACTGTCCGGACACGGTGACCCCCTCGGACGAGACCACCGCCCTGACGCCGGGCACCCTCGACAACGCGGCGGCATAGGACCCGAGGCCGCCCGGGGACGCGGTGGTGTCGGGAACCACCACGGTCAGCTGGCTTTGGGGGCCGCCGGCGAATTCGGTACGGACGGTGTCGCCCACCGACCGACTCGACGCGGCCGCCGGCAGGGTGCGGTCGTCGGGCAGGCCCACCCGCATCGACAGGACCGGCGCACCGAGAACCAGCAGGAACAGCAGCGCCGCCGCCCCGAACACGACCGGACGCCGCATCACCGTCTCGGCCACCCGCCCCCAGAACGGGGACTCCGACTCGAACGGGCGCGGTGGCGGTCGGCGCAGCGCGCGACGGACCGCGACCCGCAGATCCCATGCGTTGACGCGATTTCCGAGCAGTGCCAACGCGGCCGGCAGCACCAGGATCGCGGTGGCGGCACTGACCACCACGACCGCGAGCCCGGCGTAGGCGAACGAACGCAGGAAGTACAGCGGGAAGATCACGAGCACCGCCAGCGACAGCGTCACCGCGGTCGCCGAGACCACCGCGGTGTGCCCGGCGGTCCCCATCGCTCGCACGATCGCGTCGGGCGTGTCCGAGCCCGCCGCGAGTTCCTCCCGGTACCGGCTGACGACGAAAAGGCTGTAGTCGATGGCCAGCGCCAGCCCGAGTGCCGTCGTCATGTTCAACGCGTACACCGACACCGGCGTGACCTCGGCGATCAGCCGCAACATCCCGAGTGTCGAGACGATCGACGCCAGCCCGAGCAGGACCGGCAGCGCCGCGGCGACGAGGCTGCCGAACACCCAGGTCAACGCCACGGCGGTGATCGGGATCGCGACCGCCTCGGCGACGAGCAGATCGTGCGAGATGCGCTCGCTGACCTCGTACGTGCCCAGCGCCAGGCCACCGGCCTGCACGTCGACCGAGCCGGTGCGCCCGGTCAGCGGAGCGGCGATCTCCGCTGCCCGCTCGGGAGCCTGTGCGTCGTCGCCCGCCACGTGTGCGGCGATCACCCCGATGCGACCGTCGGCGCTCCGCAGCTGCGCGGCGAAGGGGGCGGGCAACGTCCAGTACGACACCACCTGGCTTACGTCGTCCTCGTGATCGAGCGCGGCAATCGTCCGGTCCGCCGCTGACCTCGCCTCCGCACCGTCGACCCCCTCGGGCGAGGTGACCAGGAAAACGAGATTTCGATCTCCGGCCTGGAATTTCGACTCGAGCAGCGCATTCGCCTGGCTCGACGGTGCCGCCGGGTCGGCGAATCCGCCGCCACGCAGGTGCTGTGGGGCCGACGCGCCGAGCACGCCCAGCACGATCAGTGCCAGCAGCGCGGCGGAGAGCACCAGTTTCGGGTGGCGGACACAGGCGGTGGCCAGACGCGTGAGCACAACCAACTCCCTTCCACCGCAGCATGATCGCGATGGGTCTGTACGGGCAGGTGACGTTCGTGTCCCGTCGACGCTAGGTCGCGTCCACGTCCGGCGTCGTCCTGCCGCGGTCGCAAATCCTCTCTCCTACCCTGGTAGCAATCGAGTCAGGGTCGCTTCAGCTGGTGCCGGGCCGCACGATGTTGTGGTCGAAGGTGTACACAATCGCCGCGGCACGGTCCCGGAGGTCGAGTTTGGTGAAGATCCGACCGATGTGGCTCTTGACCGTGAGCTCGGAAATCACCAGCGCGTGGGCAATTTCGGCGTTGGTGCGTCCGTGTCCGATCAACCGCAGCACGTCCGTCTCCCGCGGGGTGAGCCGTTCGGGCGTGGACTCGGACGCCGGTCGCGCCGGTGGCGCCGCCCGGTACGTGGCGAGCACCCTGCCGGTGACCACCGAGTCGAGCCAGGACCGGCCCGCAGCGACCGCGCGGACGGCGCGGATCAGTTCTTCCGCCCCGGCGTCCTTGAGGACGAATCCGGCGGCACCCGCCCGCAACGCACCGGAGAGCAACTCGTCGTCGTCGAAGGTGGTGAGCACCAGCACCGGCGGATCGTCACCGCGCCGGCGCAACAGCCGAGTGGCCTCGATGCCGCCGACCCGCTTCATCCGCAGATCCATCACCACCACGTCGACCGGGTGTTCGGTCACCGCGTCGAGCACCTCGTCACCGTCGGTGCATTCGGCGACGATGGCGAATCCGTCCCGTTGGCGCAGGATCCGGCGCAGGCCCGAACGGACGAGTTCCTGATCGTCGACGAGCATGACCCGTATCGGATCACCGGAATCACTTGGTCCTGTTGACATCACCGGTCACCACCTTCCACGCGCAGTCTGCGATACGGGTGGCTCCGCTGACCGGCAACCGGGCGTCGACGACCCATCGCGGCGCGTTCGGATCCGGACCGGCCTGGACACTTCCACCGAGCTGGGCAGCTCGATCGGCCATGCCGGTCAGTCCCGAGCCCGCCCGCCGGTGCCCGCGTGGCCGCGTGGCCAGTCCGTTCTCGACTGTCACGCGGGCCTGCGCCGGGGTGAACTCCAACCGGACCGCCGCCGCTGAGGCGGGCGCGTGCTTGGCCACATTGGCCAGCGACTCCTGCGTGATCCGGTACAGCGCGAGTCCGGTACCCGGCGACACGTTGGGCGAACCGTCGGTCCGGTAGCTCACGGAAAGTCCCGCACCACGCACGGATTCGACGAGCGCCGCAATGTCCTCGACACCGGGAAGCGCTGCGGAGTCGGTCCCCTCGGTGGCGAGCAGACCGACCGTGCGACGGATGTCGGCCATCGCCTCCCGGCCGACGCGTTCCGCGTCCCGCAACGCGTCGATCGCTTCGTCGATGTCCCGGTCGCTCTCCAAGGCGTGCCGGGCGCCGGTCAGATGCAGCAGTGTGACACTCAGCGAGTGCCCCACCACGTCGTGGATGTCGCGCGCGATGCGCTGGCGTTCGGCGATGGTGGCGCGCTCCCACTCGGCGTGTTGGCCGCTGCGCTCGGCGACGAGCGCCCGGTTCTGCCACAGCAACGTGAACCCGACCTCGAAACCGAGCAGCACGCCGCCGACGTAGATCCCGACGTCCGCCAGCTCGCCGGTGACCGCCACCGTGATCAGGGTGGCGATGCTCGCGACACCGGCCGCGATTCCCCACCACGCCCCGGCGGTTGCCGTCACGGTGCCGACCATCACCATGAGCAGGACCGGCGCGAAGTCCTGCTGGACCGGATCGAGCAGCAGCCACACGACGCCGCCGATCGTCGCCGCCGTCATCACCGCCGGCGGCCACGGTCGGCCGGTGACCTGCTGGCCCACGCAGGTGACGACGGTCATCAGGCCGGCCACCGCCGCGGGCCCCGGCGGAATCAGCTCGCCCCGCTGCGCAACGGCGATCACCGCGACCACGACCATGATCCCGGCCATGCAGGTCGGCAGCCACCACGGGTAGTCGCGCACCCCCTCGGGTGCCCGACTCTCGAATCGCGACCGCCACCACACCAGCAATCCCACCCCCTCAGCGTAGGGAGCAAACCCGGCCGGCGGATCCCTCTGGAGGAGCAGTCCCACTCCTACCGTGGTCGCAGGCCGGTCCCTGCCGCGGTCGCAGGGCAGGTCCCTCCTCCGGCACGACGACGTCGCCGCAGGCCGTCCATAGCGTTGGGCGTACCGAAACGACGCACCCACGAGGAGCCGATCATGAACTCGACCCGCACGTTCACTCCGGCTCGCACCCGCGAGCGCATCCAGCTCCTGCTCGAGATCTGCGACGAGATCGAGCGGAAGCCGGACGGCCACCTGCCCTGGAATCCGCGGTACTCCCAGGTCTTCGACGACCGCGACGACCTGCTGCTCGCTCTGCAGCATCACTGGGACCGGATGGCGCAGGCCCAGGTAGACGACATGTTCGACGTCAGCGACCTGCCCAGCGACAGCTGGCACGAGCTAGCCGCCCGCCACCGCGGGCTGCGGATGATCCTGGACCGGAGCCGGCGGTCCGGGTGGCCCTCCCCGGCCAGGGCATAGAAGGGAATATCTCCGCCGGCACAGCGTTGAGGTACGGTGAACTAGTTGAACAATCAACTACTAACCCGGAGGAGCCCCCATGCCCGCCGTGACCGTCGACAACACCCTCGCGCTGCCCCGCATCGCCGAGCCCGCACCCGACGCGGCCGCGCGTCCGGTGCTCGCCCTGACCACCGCCCCCGTCGGCTACGAGGGAGAGGGGTTCCCGGTCCGCCGCGCCTTCGCGGGTATCGACATGAAGCACCTCGACCCCTTCATTCACATGGACCAGATGGGCGAGGTCGACTACGCCCCCGGCGAGCCCAAGGGCACGCCCTGGCATCCGCACCGCGGGTTCGAAACCGTGACCTACATGATCGACGGGATCATGGAGCACCAGGACTCCAACGGCGGCGGCGGCGTCATCGGCGGCGGCGACACCCAGTGGATGACCGCCGGCGGCGGCATCCTGCACATCGAGACCCCGCCGGAACACCTCGTGGTGAGCGGCGGCCTCTTCCACGGCGTGCAGCTGTGGGTGAACCTGCCACGCAACAACAAGATGGCCGCGCCCCGCTACCAGGACATCACCGGCAACAAGGTGGCACTGCTGTCCTCCCCCGACGGCGGCGCCCTGGTCCGCGTCATCGCCGGCGAGGTCGCCGGTCACCACGGCCCCGGTTCCACCTACACCCCGATCAGCCTGGTGCACGCGACGATCGCACCCGGAGCCAGCCTGACCCTGCCGTGGAACCCCGAGTTCAACGCCCTCGCCTACGTACTGGCAGGCGACGGCCTGGTCGGCGCCGAGCGCAGGCCGGTGCGGATGGGACAGACCACCGTCTTCGGGCGCGGCGACACGCTGACCATCGCCGCGGCGGACACCCAGGACTCGCGCACCGAGTCGCTCGAGGTGTTCGTCCTGGGCGGCAAGCCGATCCGTGAGCCCGTCGCGATGGCCGGCCCGTTCGTGATGAACACCAAGGCCGAGGTCATCCAGGCGTTCGAGGACTTCCAGGCCGGCCGGCTGGGCTCGATCCCCGCCGCCCACGAGACCCTGGCGTAGCGATGCCCTCGATCGCCGTCCAGCGCGGGGGCGAGCGCGCGCACCAGAACTACGGCTGGCTCGACTCCAGGCAGAGCTTTCCCTTCGCGGGCAACTTCGACCTGGCGGCGCATGCGCACGGTCAGCTCGTGGTCAACAACGAGGACATCGTCGATCCCCTGTCCGGGTTCGATATGCACCAGCATCGGGACGCCGAGATCGTCACCTGGGTGCTCAGCGGATCCCTGGTCCACCAGGACTCCGAGGGGCACTCGGGGGTCGTGTATCCCGGTCTCGCGCAGCGCATGAGCGCCGGCCGGGGCATCCTGCACTCCGAGCGCAACGACCGCTGGCGTGCGGACGGGTCTCGCGTCACCGAACCCGTGCACGTGGTGCAGATGTGGGTTCCGCCAGACGAGGCGGGCATCGAGCCGAGCTACCAGGAACTGCAGATCGGCGACGAGCTCGATGCCGGCGCGTTGGTGGTCGTCGCGTCCGGCCTGCCCCGGCACCGCGGCGACGCCGCGATCGGCCTGCACAACCGGCACGCCGGGCTGTACGCGGCAAGGTTGCGCGCGGGAGAGTCGGTCACGATCCCGGACGCCCCGTACGGCCACGTCTTCGTCGCGCGCGGGGCGGCCGACGTCGAGGGAGTCGGCCCGGTCTCGCAGGGGGACTCGCTGCGACTGTCCGGCACCGGTGGGCAACGGCTGACCGCGACCGAGCCGGCCGAGGTCTTGATCTGGGAGATGCATGCGGGCCTGACCGGCTGACCGGCCCCAGGTTCGGTTCCGTAATCGTCACGGTTGCGCCCCCGCTCGGCATCGTTCACGCATCGGGACGGTCAACAGCGACGTCCTCTCGACGGACGTCCGTACTGTTGAACACCGAAGTACGAAGAGGAGGACCCATGACGGCACTGACGACCCCGCATGTCGACATCCACCGCGCAGGCGATCGACTCGAGACGCGGGTGTCCTGGCTCGACTCCAGGCATTCGTTCTCCTTCGGCCAGCACTACGACCCCGACAACACCCACCACGGCGTGCTGATGGTCAACAACGACGACATCGTCGCGCCCGGTCAGGGCTTCGACACCCACCCGCATCGGGACATGGAAATCGTCACCTGGGTTCTGCGCGGGTCCCTCGTGCACCAGGACTCGATCGGGCATTCCGGCGTCATCTACCCGGGACTGGCCCAGCGGATGAGCGCCGGCACCGGGATCCTGCACTCGGAGAAGAACGATTCCTGGCGGCTGGCGGGTTCACCGAGCCCCGAACACGCCGAGCCGGTCCGCTTCATCCAGATGTGGGTCCTTCCGGACGAGTCGAGTGTGACGCCCGGCTACGAGCAGCTCGAGATCGACGACGAGCTGATGCGCGGCGGTCTGGTGCCGGTGGCCTCCGGGATGCGCAAGCACCGCGGACAGTCCGCGATCAGCATCGCGAACTCCGACACCGCCCTGTACGTCGCGCGGATGCGGGCCGGCGACACGGTGACCCTTCCGGAGTCGCCGTACCTGCACCTGTTCGTCGCGGAGGGAGAGGTCACCCTCGAGGGAGCCGGCCGACTGGCGGAGGGCGATGCGGCGCGATTCACCGCGACCGGCGGGCAGCGACTGTCCGCCGACGCCCCGGCCGAGGTGCTGGTGTGGGAGATGCACACCCGCCTCGGCGGCTGAGCCCGGCACCCCACTCCACCTCGTCGCGTCCCATGGTCCGGGACCCGGCCTTCTCGTGCCGAGCCGTCAGCTGCTAGTGAATTAGCCATGACGGCACCCCCGATCCGCCCGCGCGGCGTGGACCCCCTGAACACGATGATGGCCGTCCGCGTGCTCGCCATGTCACCCACGGGCACCGTCCTCGAGGGTGAGACGGGTCCGCGATTCCACGACCACCGCGGCCTGTCGGGGCTCGCCTCGGTCGGCGTCCTCGCGGACACCGCGGTCGCGGGCGCGTTCTTCGCCGCTCTTCCCCCGGGCAACCGGACCGTGGTCTCACAGCTCACCGCCGCAGTTGCCGCGCCGCTGCCCGGCGCAGGCGCTCTCACCGCCCGGGCCGGTACCGACCACCTCGACCTCGATGCGGGCACGGGACTGTCGACCGGGCGGGTGACCACCGAGGACGGCACGACCGCGGTGAGTCTGCTCGCCCGCAGTGTCATCGTCACCCGCGCCGCCCGCGACGACAGCCGTTCGAGCGGGGCCCCCGCCCCGGCGATACCGGACCCGGAGCCTGCGGACCCGGAGTCCCTCGTCGGACTCGACGGGCGCGCCGTCGTTCGGGGAATCGCCGCGGGGACCATCGCCCGCGGCCCGCTGGCGGGACTGATCGGGCTGGAGGTGGAATCGGTGTCCGGCACCGCCATTTCCGCCCGATTCGCCTCTGCGGCGTGGATGAGCAACCAGATCGGATCGGTGCAAGGTGGCGTGCTCTTCAGCGCGGCGGACCTGACCACCGGCCTCAGCGCACAGACCCTGACCAGCGCCGGGGAGTCGTACCGACTGCTGGACCTCAAGATCGACTTCGTCCGCTCCCCCGCCGCGGACGGCCGGCCCATACGTGTCGAGGCGGAAGTCGTGCGGGCCGGACGCCGGATCGCGCTGATCGAGACCCGCCTGCTCGGATCGGACGGAGAACTCCTGGCCCGCAGTGGATCCAGCGTTCAGCTCTGGTGATAGAGAGACATCCATGACAACTCCCGACACCCTGCGCCTCGACCGGCTCAACGCACTGATGGGCATCCGGCCGCTCGAACTCGAACCGGGACGGCTCCGGCTCGCGCAGGACGTCGGCCCGCGGTTCCACGACCACCGGGGCCGCACGATCCTCGGTTCCGTCGGCGTGCTCGTCGACGCCGTCCCAGGCGGCGCGGTGGGCACGGCCGTCCCGCCGGGAACCCAGGTGGTCCTCTCCCAGGTGAGCGCCGCGATGGCGACGCCACTACCCACCCACGGCCCCGTCGAGGCCAGTGGTCACGCAGTCGAGGTCGACCTCGACACCGGCATCGGCCTGGCCGCGGGCGAGTTGCGCGCGGCCGGTGGCGAGGTGTTCGCCGTGCTGACCTCACGCGGCGTCGTCGTCAGCCGCGGCTCGACACACGCCGAGGAGGTGCTCGGCGGACGGCCACTGCCGGTAGCCGAGCCGGAACCGGCCACGGACGCAGCAGAATTCACCGACCGGTCCGGACTGGACGTGGTCGGGTCGATCGCCGCGGGCACGATCGAGCGCGGCCCCTTGGCCGGGCTGTTGGGCGCCGAACTCGCGGCGGTCGAGCACGGCCGGGTGGCCGCGGAGTTCCCGCCCGTCGACTGGATGGCCAACCCGATGGGATCGGTGCAGGGCGGCGTGCTGATTTCGGCCGCGGACCTGCTGACCGGGCTGACCGGGCAGACCCTCACCGGGCCCCGACAGGGCTACCGGGCGCTCGACCTGCGGATCGACTTCGTGCGATCCCCCGCCGTCGGCGGCCCCGCGGTCCGTGTCGAATCAGAGGTGGTGCGGGCCGGCCGCCGGCTCGCCCTGGTCGAGACCCGGCTCGCCGACTCCACCGGACGGCTACTGGCCCGGGCCTCGGCGAGCGTCCACCTGTTCTGATCCCCGGTCACCGTACTTCCCTTGAACGACAGACAGGGGCGGCGATCTGCTCTACGGTGGGCGCGGCAGCGCGTCCGCCGGATGCCACCGACGAACGAGTTCGAGGGAGAAGAATGAAGGCGCAGAACACCACCCGGATGGCCCTGACTGGTATGGGAATCCTGGCCGGGGCAGCGCTTTTCACCCCGACCGTGGCCAGCGCCGAGCCGACCGCGGCCGCGTTCGCGGTATCGGAGAACTCCCCGATTCTCACCACCGACGTCACCGGACACGACGCGCTCGTGACCGTGGCACCGCCGGCGGACGCCCAGGTCGTGTGCATGACACCGGTCGTGGTGAAGGGCAAGCTGGATGCGCAGGCGATGCAGAAGTCGCTCGACTCGTCCGGGCAGAAACCGACACTGTTCCCGGGCGTCAAGACGGACGCCGGCTCTGCGATGGTGTACCCGAAGGTGATCCCGCCCGCGACCGCCGGCGGCGATCCGACGTTCGAACCCGCCATCCGCTTCCTCAGCAGCGGCATCGAGAAGTCCGCCGTCGCGACGCTGACCGGTCTCGAGGACGGTTCCTACGGCGCGCTGACCAATTGCATCACCCCCGGCACGACCACGGTCTCCACCTACATCCGCAACTTTCGGATCGGCGCCGAGGGCGGCCTCTCCTCCGGCAGCACCAGCAGCTCCGACCTCGGCAGCTCCGGCAACGGCAGCTCGTTCGGCAGCACGATCGGCACCGTCGGCAGCGCCGACAACCTGTTCGGCAGCTCGTAACTCGCCCACCTCGACGTGGGGTGGTGGCGGAATCCGGGCACGGCACAGGTCGGCGGGCTAGTCTGCGGGGACGATCGTTTGTCTGGTGCCCACGGTCCATGCCCGAGGAGAGACGATGACGACTCCGCCGCCCAACCCTCCCGACGAGCCCAACCCGCCCGAGGGTCAGCCACCGCACGGACAGCAGTATCCGCAGTTCGGACAGCCCGAGCACCCGGGCGGGCAGCAGCCCCCGTACCCGGGGGGTGAGCAGTATCCCGGCGGCCAACCCCAGTACCCGGGGGGTCAGCAACCCCAGTACCCGGGCGGGCAACCCCCGTATCCCGGCGGCCAACCCCAGTACCCGGGCGGGCAACCCCAATATCCCAGCGGACAGCAGTATCCCGGCGGACAGCAGTACGCGGCGCAGCCCTACCCCGGTGCGGCGCCGATCTCGCCCCGCAACGGCGCGGGCATCGCCGCCCTGATCCTGGGCATCCTCGGTGTCGTCACGGTGTGGACGATCATCGGCGGATTCGTCTTCGGTGTCCTCGCGGTGATCCTCGGCGTGATCGGCCGGTCGCAGTTCAAGAAGCAGACCGCGACCAACGGCGGAATGTCGCTGGCGGGCATCCTGCTCGGCATCGCCGCGGTGATCATCACGATCGTGCTGATCGTGGTGGGCATCGGGTTCTTCGCCCATATCGGCGGTCGCGACTACCTGGACTGCGTGCGTGACGCGGGAAACAACCGGGCGGAGCTGCAACGCTGCGAGGACGAGTTCCGGCAGAACATCGAGGACCGGTACTCCGTCACACTCGAGGTCCCGACCAGCATCCCCGTCCCGCCCCGCTGACCGCGGCGTTCACAGGCACCTCTCGGAGCGATCACAGCTCGCTCGCAGCACCGACGGCAAAGCTCGGCCCATCAACAGCATTGATGGGAGTCAAGCGTGAACAAGGACATCGAACGCAGCAGAGCCCGGGTGAGCAGGCGTCGAGCCCTCGCCCTGGGCGGCACCGTCGGCCTCAGCGGACTTATCGCCGCGTGCGCGGGCAACGGGTCGTCCGGCACCGCGACGAACTCCGCGGCGGCCGCCACCGGCGCCGCCGCTCCCAGTGCGGACGTCGCCGCGCTGCTCGCCACGGCCCCACGCTGCGTCACCAGCAAGGAGGAGACGCAGGGACCGTACTGGTTCGACGTCGACTCCATCCGCAGCGACCTGCGCGAGGATCGGCCGGGCACCCCGTTCGACCTGGCGCTTCGGGTACAGGATCTGACCAAGTGCACGGCCGATCCCGAGGCGGGGGGCATCGCGAACGCGGTGGTCGAGATCTGGCACTGCGACGCCGGTGGGGTGTACTCGGGCTTCGAATCCGGTTCCATGGGTGCGAACGGCGCACCGCCCTCCGGATCGGGCACACCCCCGGCGGGCGGTCCGGGTGGGCCGGGCGGGCCGGGCGGGCCGGGCGGGCGGCCCCCGCAGGGTGGCGACGGACCGGCGCCGTCCGGCGCTCCGGGCGGCGCCGCATCAGGCGAGACCTCGGACGGCTCGTACAGCGTCGGCGACACCGAGGCGACCACCACCGACGACGGCACCTACCTGCGCGGCGCACAGACCACCGACGCGAACGGAATCGCCCAGTTCACCACCATCCTCCCCGGGTGGTACCTGGGCCGGACCACGCACATCCACCTCAAGGTGCACGTCGACAAGAAGACGGTCCTGACCACTCAGTTGTTCTTCGACGAACCCTTGCTCGACGAGGTTTACGCGAACTTCCCGTACAGCGACCACACCGGGCGCCAGAACAACGTCACCAACGCCACCGACACCATCTTCGACCAGTCGGGCATGGTGACGGTCGCGAAGAACGGAGAGGGCTACCGCGGCGCGATCAACATCGGGGTGTAGCCACCCGCGCGCCGGCACGGTATCGGTAGTTGGGGCAACCACATTCGGCCGCATCGGCCATGTCGGCGCGGGCTTGATCGGCCGAAACATCGGCGCGACAATGGAGGTACTTCCGAGTACCTCGGGGTCGCACGTCAACCGCCGCGGGCCTCGGACTTCAGGCACAGTGTCCGAGTCCGCTGTGCGGGCCCGATCCTTCGCCTGTCCTCCAATCACTCCGATGGGGATCCCCATGAATGCCCTCAAGGTTGCGGCCTACACCATCACTCTCACCACGGCGACGCTCGCGGGCGCGGTGCTGAGTGCCACCGATGCGGCAGCGGACGCGCCGGCAGTCAACGACGCCGTGGTCGGCTCGTGCCTGCACACCGATTCCGTCCCGGGTCCGGGCGAGACCGTCAACACGAACTTCTCCCCGGCGACGTGCGGCACTGCGAATGCCTCCATAGTGGTCACCTCGATCGTGGGCGATTCGTCCCAGTGCTCCCACTACTACATCGAGAACCCGGATCGAGGCCGCGTGCTCTGCGCCGACGCCGCATGACGTATCCGTACTCGTGCCACGAGAGTTGCACCACACCATGATTCGATAGTCACCGCTGCCCGTCACGGTGACCGCGACCGACCCGGACCGCCGTCGAGCGCGCGATCGTGTCCGGGGACTCCCGGGCCCGAAGTCGGAAACCGACCGCTCGCGCCCGCGATTCCTGCGCCATGATGGAGTGCATGACTCGCTCCGGAATCGACCTCACCCACCTGGACGGCGGCGTCCGCGCCCAGGACGACCTCTTCGTACACGTCAACGGACAGTGGCTGGACGGGTACGAGATCCCCGCCGACCGCGCCGTGGACGGCGCCTTCCGCACCCTCTACGACCAGGCCGAAGTCGACGTGCGGGCGATCATCACCGAGGCCGGTGGCACCGACGGCACCGATGGCCAGCGCATCGGCGATCTGTATCTCTCCTTCATGGACGCCGACGCAGTCGAACGCGCGGGCCTGGAGCCGATCGCCGGCGAACTTGCCGCCGTCGACGCCGCCACCGACCTTTCCACGCTCGCCGGCCTGCTCGGTGAATTGCAGCGCACCGGCGTCTCCGGCGCTGTCGGCAACTACGTCGACACCGACGCCAAGAACTCGGCGCGCTACCTGGTGCACCTGTCCCAGTCCGGCATCGGACTGCCCGACGAGTCCTACTACCGCGAGGACTCGTACGCACAGATCCGCGAGGCGTACCTGGCGCACGTCGAGGCGATGCTCGCCCTCGCCGGCCGCCCCGATCCCGCGGGCGCCGCGCGGCGCATCCTCGACTTGGAGACGGCGATCGCGGCCGGCCACTGGGACGTGGTCAAGCGCCGCGACGCCGAGCTGAGCTACAACCTCGTCACGCTCGACGATCTCAACCGGGAGAACCCCGGATTCGACTGGTCCGCATGGATCTCGGGTCTCGGTGGCACTCCGGACGGATTCGCCGAAGTGGTGGTCCGCCAGCCCAGCTTCCTCACCGCCTTGACCGCCCTGTGGACCCAGCGCCCGCTCGACGACTGGAAGACGTGGGCCGCGTGGAAGGTGATCCATTCGCGCGCACCGTATCTGACCGATGCACTGGTCGCCGAGGACTTCTCCTTCTACGGCAAGACGCTCTCGGGCACCGAGGAGAACCGTGAGCGCTGGAAGCGCGGAGTGTCCCTGGTGCAGGACCTGCTCGGCGAGGCGGTCGGCAAGCTCTACGTCGAGCGGCACTTCCCGCCGGCGGCCAAGGCCCGCATGCAGGAACTGGTCGCGAACCTGCAGGAGGCGTACCGCCGCAACATTTCCGAGCTCGAGTGGATGGGCCCCGACACCCGGCAGGCCGCGCTGGCGAAGCTGGAGAAGTTCACCCCCAAGATCGGCTACCCCGACAAGTGGCGCGACTACAGCGGACTCGTGATCTCCCCCGACGACCTGGTCGGCAACTACCGGCGGGGCTACGCCGCAGACCACGACCGCGACCTCGCCAAGCTCGGCGGCCCGGTCGACCGCGACGAGTGGTTCATGACCCCGCAGACCGTCAACGCCTACTACAACCCGGGGATGAACGAGATCGTCTTCCCGGCCGCGATCCTGCAGCCGCCCTTCTTCGACGCGAACGCCGACGACGCCGCCAACTACGGCGGTATCGGCGCGGTGATCGGGCACGAGATCGGCCACGGATTCGACGACCAGGGCGCCAAGTACGACGGCGACGGCAACATGATCGACTGGTGGACCGACGCCGACCGCGCCGAATTCGGCAAGCGCACCAAGGCGCTCATCGAGCAGTACAACGACTTCGAGCCGAAGGCCTTGCCCGGACACAAGGTCAACGGCGAGTTCACCATCGGCGAGAACATCGGTGACCTCGGTGGACTGTCGATCGCGATCGAGGCGTACCGGATCGCATTGGACGGCAAGGACTCTCCCGAGCTGGACGGACTCACCGGTCTGCAGCGGGTGTTCTTCGGCTGGGCGCAGGTGTGGCGGACCAAGGCCCGCAACGAGGAGGCGATCCGGCGCCTGGCCGTCGACCCGCACTCCCCGCCGGAGTTCCGCTGCAACGGCGTGGTTCGCAACCTGGACACCTTCCACGAGGCGTTCGACGTCACGCCCGGGGATGCTCTCTACCTGGAACCCGAACAGCGCGTGAAGATCTGGTAGTGCGCACGCGCAGTGGTGCGGTTACGGAGTCTCAGGACCCCGAAACCGCACCACTGCGGCGAAGCCGCACCTCGTGATAGTCGCGGCGGTTCTGCTCGGTGTAGGCGGCCGCCCAGCGTTCGATCGCGGCGTCGAACACCGTTCCGCCGCCGAGGTACCCGGAGATCGCCACCGGGTCTCCGGTGCGCGCGTGCGCGCGGGCAAGCGCGGTCGCGCACAGGCGCGCGTACACCTGCATCCCCGGCGGCCGCATCGACGCGATGTCGAAGCCGCCCTTCTTGTCCCGGAGCTGACGGACGTAGAAGTCCCGGCCGATCGGACCGGAGCCGGTGAACCAGCCGAGGAACGGGTCGGAGGCACTCTGGATCAACCGTTGGCCGTCGACCACCCGCTCGCCCTGATCGGCGTAGTGGGCGCCCTCGACGTACGGCGCGAGCACCGACTGCTGGGCCTCCTTGATCTGGAGGAACAGCGGGTCGCGCGCGGTGTCCCCGACGAACAGCGCGATGAAGCACATGGTGCCGACCGATCCGACCCCGACCACCTTGCGCGCAATGTCCTGGAAGCGGTACCGAGTCACCAGCTGTCGGCGATCGGCGGCCAGGGTGGCGAGATAGTTCTCGTACGCGTCGGTCAGCAGCCGCATCACCTCGACGTGCCGTTCGTACGGCAGCCGGACCACCAGCGGCGGGTCCTCCTTGAGCCGGAATCCGCCGTCGGTGGGCCGCGCGAAGCGCTTGAGCGAACCGAGCTGGGTGCGCCGCTCGGCCTTCGCCATCGACGCCTCGGCGACACCGAGCTGGCGCCTGCCGAGGTCGTCGCGCAACTGGCCGAGCACGGCGTCGGCCTCGAGCCGGGTGTACCAGACGTCGAGCGCGGTCATGCCGGCCGCGCGCGCCATCACCTCCCGGTAGGTCTGCCCGACTGTCCGCGCCGCGGCGCGCGCATCGGCGGCACTGTGCCCGTTGCCCTCCGATGCCACCGCCACCGACACCGCGAGCCGCTTGACGTCCCACTCGAACGGGCCCCGGTGCACCTCGTCGAAGTCGTTGACATCGAAGACGAGTCGCCGGTCGGGTCCGGCGAACAGCCCGAAGTTCGCCAGGTGGGCGTCACCGCAGGCCGCGACCATCAGGTCGGTGCGCGGCCCCTGCGCGAGGTCCCACGCCATGATCGCCGCCGAGCCGCGCAGAAAGGTGAAGGGCGAAACCAGCATTCGCTCGTAACGGAGTGGTACGAGCTCGGCCACTCGCTGCGCGTTCTGCTGGTCGAGAACGTCGGCGGGATGGGCGCGACCAGGAGGGGTCTGCCACTCGCCGTGGGCGCTGCGCGGGACACGCGCGCGCAGCGCCTTGCCTCGTCTGCGCCGGTCGTCGGCGGGTTCCGGCTTTTCGAAGACGACGCCTGCCATCGCCCGAGAATACCGTCGGCCCGCCGACGCCGCAGCCTTACCGCGACTACACCGCGACGGGGACCGAGGGTCCGATCCGCAGCGCCGCGACCAGCTCACGGTAGAGCGAGTCGGAGGCCATCAGTTCGGCATGGGTGCCCCGCGCCCGGATCCGGCCGTCGTCCATGACCAGGATCTGATCCGCGTCGATCACCGTCGACAGGCGGTGGGCGATGGTCAGCACCGCGCCGGTCTCCGCGAGCTCGCGAATCACCTCGTGGATCGCGGCCTCGGTACGACCGTCGAGCTGGGCGGTGGCCTCGTCCAGCATGAGGATGTCCGGTCGGCGGACGATGGCTCGCGCCAACGCGATCCGCTGCCGCTGCCCACCCGAGATGTTGGTCGCCGACAGGTCGCTGTCGAGGCCGTTCTCGAGCCGACGGACGGTCTCGTCGAGGTGCACGGCGCGCAACGCGTCCCACACCTCCTCCTCGGTGGCCTCCGGGTGGGTGAAGAGCAGGTTCGATCGGACGGTGCCGGGGACCACCGGGGTGTCCTGCTCGACGTACGCGAGGTGCGAGCGCACCTGCTCGAACGAGAGGTCGGAGTACGGTGTGCCGCCAAGCAGGATCTGTCCGGTCTCGGGGTGCAGGAATCGCAGCAGCAGCGAGAAGATCGTCGTCTTGCCCGCGCCCGACGGCCCGACGATCGCGGTGTGACCCCGCGCCGGGATGCTGACGCTGACGCCGGACAGTGCCGGCCGCGCACCGGGCGCGTACTTCGCGGTGACGTCGACGAGCTCGAGCAGCGGCACGTCGGGCGCGGCACGCAGCGGGAGGATCTCGGCCGACTCGTCGTGATCCTCGAGGTCGAGGGCCTGGACCTCCCGGATCCGCGCGGCGGCGGCGATGCCGGACTGGATGGTCGCGACATTGCGCGACAGGCGCGACACCGGCTCGAGCAGCTGGAAGGCGTACAGCAGGAAGGCGATCAGGCTCGAGACCGCCACGGCTCCCGAACCGACCCGCCACGCACCGAAGGCCAGGATGCCGGCGAGCGCGATCTGCATTCCGCCGCTCGAGATCGCCCAGACCAGGGCGCTCGCCTTGACCGCACGCACGGAGTGCAGCTGCGACTCCTTGGCGTCGACGATGATCCGCTCGACCTCACGCGACTCGGCTCGACTGGACTTGACGGTGCGGATTGCGCGCAGTGCACCCTCGAGGCCACCACCGAGGCGGCCGACGGACTCCTGCGCTTCCCGCTCGGACTTCGCGATCAGCGGCATCACGGCTGCCGAGCACGCGGCGACCAGGGCGAGCGCGCCCAGCATCGTCCCCAGCAGGACGGGGTCGAGGAAGCCCATCAGGATCAGAGTCCCCACGATCGCGACCGCTCCGTTGACGAGTTCGACCAGGCTCGAGGACGCCGCCTCGCGCAGCAGCACCGTGTCCGAGGTGACCCGGGTGACGAGCTCGCCCGAGGAGCGCTTGGTCAGGCTGCCGACGGTGGCTCGAAAATACCTGCGCACCATCGACTCTCGCGCGTCGTACACCACCCGAGCGGCGAGCCTGCCGAGCAGGTTCAGCTCGATGTATCCGATGACGCCGGCGACCACGAGCATGATGACCAGCGCAACGATCAGCCCGGTCATGCTCTTGCCTTCGGCGATCGAGTCGAGCAGCAGCTTGACGACCATTGGCAGCATCAGCCCCGCGGCGGTGAACACCAGCCCGAGAACGATTCCGACGAACAGGGTGCGGCGGTGCGGCCGGATGAACGACCACAGAAGTTTCACGTTGACCCAGGATGTCTGCGCGGGCGAGTCAGTCATGCCCATCAGTGGAACATTGATGTCCCATTTCTGTCAATGACAGTATCAATTCGAACATTCACACTGCTAAAGTCGGTCCATGTCGTCGGAATCCACCCAGGAATCGGGAACCCGCGCCCGCACCCGCCGGGCGATTCTGGACGCCGCCGTCGAGGTGCTGAGCAAGAACGCGGCGGCTCCGCTGAGCGACATCGCCGCAGAAGCCGACGTGGGCCGGAGCACGCTGCACCGCTACTACCCCGAGCGCGACGACCTCGTCCGGGCGCTCGGCGAGGACGCGCTCGACAAACTCAGCGCGGCGCAGATCAGGGCCCGACCGCACGAGGGCCCGGCCGACGCCGCGCTCCGGCGGATGAGTCACGAGTGCTTCGACCTCGGCCCCCTGCTGGCGCTGATCTACGGCGATCCGCATGCCCTGTCCAACGAGTCGTTCTGGGTTCGCCTGAGCACCATCGACGAGCCGCTGTTCGACCTCCTCGAGCGCGGCCGCGCCGACGGCACCTTCAGCAGCAACCTCAAGGTGCGCTGGGTGCGTCACATGCTGTGGTGGTGTCTGCTCACCGGTTGGGAGAGCTTCGCGCACGAGGACTACAGCCGCACCGAGGCCATCGAGGCGATCGACGAGACCGTCGCGCGCATCACCGGAGCAGCCGCTCCTCGGTAACCGTCGAGAAGAAGTAGACCTCCTCGGCGGTCGGTTGCAGGTGCAGCCGGTCCCCCACCGCGACCGCATGCCGTCGATCCACCCGCACGACCACGCTTCCCGTCCTGCTGGACCATCCGCCCGCCGCCGACTCCCCGGCGCCGTACACGAACGACTCCGCACCCAACTCCTCGACAAGGTCGACAGTCACGAGCAGGGCGTCACGGTCCGAGGGCCCGACCACCGTCCACGACTCCGGTCGCACACCCACCAGAACCCGCTCCTGTCCGAATGCCGTCGCCGGCACCGGGATTCGCAGGTTGCCGAGCACCGCCTCACCGTCGCGTACCGGGGCGTCGATCAGGTTCATGCCAGGCGAACCGATGAAACCGGCGACGAAGGCGTTCACCGGATCCGCGTACAGTTCGCGCGGCGCCGCTACCTGCTGGAGCCTGCCGTCCCGGAGCACGACCACCCGGTCACCCATCGTCATGGCCTCGACCTGGTCGTGGGTGACGTAGACGGTGGTGGTCCCGAGCCGCCGTTGCAGCCCGGCGATCTGCGAGCGCGTGCTCACCCGCAGCTTGGCATCGAGGTTGCTCAGCGGCTCGTCCATGCAGAAGACCTTGGGCTGGCGCACGATCGCCCGGCCCATCGCGACCCGCTGCCGCTGGCCGCCGGACAGTCGGCCGGGCTTTCGGTCGAGCAGGTCCTCCAGCTCGAGCATCCGCGCGGCCTCGCGGACCCGGACCAACGTCTCGCTCTTGCTCATCCCGGCGTTGCGCAACGCAAAGCCCATGTTCCCGGCGACCGTCATGTTCGGGTACAGCGCATAGTTCTGGAACACCATGGCCACGTCGCGATCACGCGGCGGCAACGCCGTCACGTCGGTGCCGTCGATCGCGATCTCGCCGGCCTCCACCGCCTCGAGGCCGGCCAGCATTCGCAGGCTGGTCGACTTTCCGCAACCGGACGGACCGACGAGCACGACGAACTCGCCGTCCGCGATGTCCAGCTCGAGCCCGTCGACCGCGAGCCGGTCGGATCCCGGATACCGGTGACTGACGGACGAATAACGCACCGTGGCCATGGCGGATCCTTCCTACTTCAGCTTGGGGGTGATCTGGCGGTCGACGATCTGCTGCAGCTGCCCGGTGATGTTCGCGAACGTCGAGGTGACGTCGGCGTTCTGCAGGGCGATCTGCTCGAGTCCGGTGCCGATGATCTGGTCGCCGCCGGGTACGAAAACCCGCGCGTAGTCCTGCGACCGGGTGTGGGCGAGCTGAGCGACCGCCGTCGCCGACCGCGGGTTCGCCGCCATGAATGCCATCTGACTCGGGTCCTCCACCGCCGACTTGCGCACCGGCATGTACCCGACCTTCTGGGAGAAGTACGAGGTGTTCTCGGCGTTGGTGATGAAATTGACGAACTTCAACGCGTTGACCTTCCGTTCGTCGCTGATCTTCGACGGAATCGCTAGTCCGGCACCGCCGGTCGGGCAGCCGGGCCTGCCGTCGGCGGCGGGCAGGAACGCGGTGCCGAAATCGAAGGCCGCGTTCTTGGTGATGCCGGACAGATCGCCGGTGGACGCGATCGTGGAGGCGAGGATGCCGGCGCCGAAGTCGTTGGCGATGGAGTTCGACACCGCGGCGTACTTCTTGGTGTGAATCATGTCGCGGAGGAAATTGCCTGCGGCAATGGTGTTCTCATTGTCGAAGGTGAGGTTCCAGCCGTCCGAGTACGCGCCGCCGAACGTCCAGATCGGTCCCTCGAACGTCCATCCGAGGTAGTCCTTCGCGTTGCCCCAACCGTGCGCGAGCCTGCCGTTGCCGACGACCTTCTGCAGTTCGGGCCCCCACTGATCGAACTCCTGCCAGGTCGCCGGGCCGCGGTCCGGCAGTCCTGCCTGCGTCCAGACCTGCTTGTTGTAGTAGAAGAGCGGGGTCGACCGGGCATACGGGAGCGCGTAGTGCGCGCCCTTGAACTCGTAGTCCGCCAGCAGGGAATCGACGAAGTCGGCCTTGTCCACGCCGGCAGCGGCGAAGTGGCCGTCCAGCGGCTCGATGGCGCCGGTAAGTGCGTAGTTGAACCACCACACGTCCGAGAGCACCACGACGTCCGGCAGGTCGCCGCCGGACAGCGCGGCGTTGAACTTCTGCGAGACCTCCTCGTAGTTCTTGCCCGCGTCGACGAGGTTGACCTTCAGCTCGGGGAACTTTGCCTGGAACCGGGAGATCAGTTCCCTCTCCACGTCCTGAGACTTGCCCGGATGGTTCGACCAGAAGTTGATCGTGTTCGCAGCACCGCTCGGCGCGGTGGATCCGCCGCTACCCGAGCCCGATCCGGCGCAGGCCGTCAACGCGGCTCCGACGGCGACGCCACCGGACAGCCCTAGAAATCCGCGTCGGTTGATGATCACCTGTTAGCTCCTGACTGTGTGGAGGTAGTGCATTGGATGGGAGAAGGCCGTAGCGGCGCTCAGCCTTTGACAGCGCCGGAGGTGAGGCCCTTGATCATGTGTCGCTGCAGCAGGAGGAACACCACGAGGATCGGCAGCATCGCCAGCACGGTGCCCGCCATCACCGGACCCCAGTTGGTGATGCCGTCGTTGTTCTGCAGCTGTGTCAGACCCACCGGCAGCGGGGCCACCGACGCGTCGTCGGACATCAGGAAGGGCCAAAGATATTCGTTCCACTCGTTGACCACGACGATGATCGCGAACGCCACCATGGTCGGCCCGGAGATGGGCAGGACCACGCGCCACAGCAGCCGCCAGTTGCGGGCACCGTCCATCCGCGCGGCCTCGATGATCTCGGCTGGAATCGACAGGAAGTGGTTTCGCATCAGGAAGGTCCCGAACGCCACCCCGGCGAGAGGAACGATGATGCCCGCGAACGTGTTTCGCCAGCCGAGCTGTGCGACCAGCGCGTAGTTCGAGATGACCGTGATCTGGTTCGGCACCATCAGTGCGGCGATGATCAGCAGGAACACGACGGTCTTGCCGGGGAACCTCAGGAACACGAGGCCGTACGCGCTGAGCACACCGAGGACGAACTTCACCGCCGCGAGCACCGAGGTGATGATCAGCGAGTTGCGCAAGTAGGTCCAGAACGGCACCGACTCCGTTGCCTCGGTGTAGTTCTGCGGATGGAACGGACGCGGCCACCAGGTCGCGGGCTGGGTGTAGATGTCCGGTCGTTCCTTGAAGGAGGTGAGCAGAATCCACACCAGCGGCAGGCCGATCATCACCAGGACGGCCACCATCGCCAGGTATCCCAGCGCCTGAACCCCGCGCTCGCGGCGACGGACGGAAGCCGCGGCCTGGTCCGCGACCGCGACATCGTCGGCGGCGGCGGGCTTGTCCAGCAGTGCCGTCATCGCTGCTCGCCGCGATCCATGATGCGCACCTGAAAGATGGTGATACCCAGAAGGACCAGGAACATGACGGTCGCGACGGTGGCACCGTAGCCGGCACGGAAGTTGCGAAAGGACTCCTCGTACACCTGGAAGACCATGGTCGTGGTGCCGGTTCCGAGCGGTCCGCCCCGGGTCATCACGTTGATGATGTCGAAGACCTGTAGCGAGTTGAGCATCACCGTGATGGACAGGAAGTACGTGGTGGGTCGCAGCTGCGGCAGCAGGACGCGGCGGAAGGTGGTCCACCGACCGGCACCGTCGATCTCCGCCGCCTCGGTCAACTCCTTGCGGACCCCCTGCAGCGCAGCCAGATAGATGACGAAGGTGTAGCCGAGGTTCTTCCACAGGTAGGTGACCGTCACCATGAACATCGCCCAGTGCGGGTCCTGGTAGAAGTCGGGCACGCCGCCGAATCCGAGCCGATGGGCCAAGTCCTGAATCAGCCCGAAGTTCGGGTCGAAGACGAACTGGAATGCGACACCGATGGCCGCACCTGAGATCACGAACGGCGCGAAGACCGCCGACCGGACCAGGTTACGGCCCTTCAGCTTCCGGTCCAGCAACATGGCCAGAGCGAGGCCGAGCACCATGCTGCCCAGCACCGCGGCGACCGTGAAGACGATGGTGTTGGTGACGATCTGCCAGGTGTCCGACCTGCCCCACCACTCGCGATAGTTCGACAATCCGACGAAGGTGGCGGTCGGGTCGGAGATGTTCCAGTCGAAGAACGAGAGCCGAATGTTGTCCAGCAGCGGACGGTAGGTGAATGCCGCCAGCAGCGCGAGGTTCGGACCGACCAGGACCAGGAACAGCGCGTAGTCGCTCCAGGGCCTGTCGAGGAAGGAGCGTCCACCCGACTCGGGCAACGTTCGCTGGGGGCTTGATCTCACCGCGAGATCGTTACTGAACAGAACGACCGCCCGGTTACGCGCGGGGCGAATCCGCCTGAACGCGCGCCGAATACGGAGCTACCGGTTCCAGTCCCCGAGTCCGTCACGCCCGTCGAGGGTGCCGCCACCGGTGTTGGTGACGATCACCGGGTCGCCCTTGCGTGCGTTCTCGAAGAACCACTTGCCGTCCTCGGTGCTGACGTTCAGGCACCCGTGGCTGGCGTTGCTGTAACCCTGCTGGTTCACCGACCACGGGGCGGCGTGCACGAAGATGCCGCTGTACGAGATGCGCGTGGCGTACTCGACGTAGGTGCGGTATCCCTCCGGCGAATCCACCGGCACACCGTAGGTGGAGGAGTCCATGTACATGTCGCGGAACTTCTCGCCGACGATGTAGGTGCCGTTGGGGGTCTCGTGCCCGGCCTTGCCCATCGAGGTGGGCATCGTCTTGACCACTTCGCCGTTGCGGGTCACGGTGATCTGCTTGGTGGCGTCGTCGGCCGTGGTGACGAGCGCGTCGCCGATGCGGAAGGCGGAGCGTGAGCCGCCGGCCTCGACCACGACGTCGGTGTTCGCGGGCCAGAACTGCTCCGGCCGCCAGCGCACCTGACTGTTGCTGGTCCAGTAGAAGTGGCCGCCCTCCACCTTCGGGGTAGTGGTGATCTTGATGGCCCGTTCGGCCGTCGCGCGGTCGTCGATGTTCTCCTTGAACCGGATGATGATCGGCTGCGCGGCACCGACTACCTCGCCCTCCGCGGGGTTCAGGCTCGGCGCGGAGAAGTTCGCCGGGCCGACGGGGGGCTCGGCCGGGGCCAGCGGCACCGGGGCGGGCAGTCCGGGGATCGCCGGGAGCTGCAGTTCCGGCAGCGTCGGGAGCTCCGGGCCACCCGGGAACAGCGGTGCCGCCTGCGCGGGCGTGACCAGCGCCGTCGTGGCTGCCGCCGCGCCGACCAGCGCGATCGCGATCCGCACGGCCAATCGAGTGGTACTCATGTTCGCCTCCCCGTCCCTTCACCGAGCCGACCCGCGGGTCCCCACCCGCGGGCGCCGCGGATCCATCTCCGCGGCGCAATATCGACCGAATGCCGTCGATTCATGGTACCGACGGGCCGTCGGCGGGGCCGTCGGCCCAGGGACGACCTGCGGAGCGTGGCGGCCGTTGTGCGGGGACCGCGCGCTACAGCCGTGCCGTGATTTCCTGCGCCTTGGCTCCGAGGCGGGCCAGCCGGAGATCGCCGAGGGCGGTGAGGGCATTGCCCATCCGGTTGGTGACGAAAGCCAGCGACAGTCCGGTGGCAGGATCCGCATACGCACCGGAGCCGCCGACGCCGTAGTGCCCGAACGCGTCCCGCGGTTGGACCCGGTTGGCGACGAACACCGGGTGGTAGCCCAGCCGCCAGTTGACCGGTGCGCGGAGAACGTAGTCGCGTCCGCGGGTCTGCACGGCTCCCATCTGCGCGATGGTCTCCGGCTCCAGGAACCGGACGCCGTCGATGGTGCCGCCGTTGGCGATCGCGCCGTACATCTTGGCCAGGGCGCGCGCCGTGAAAACCCCGTTCCAGCCGGGCATCACCGCGTCGTGCACGGCCGGGTCGCGGACCAGTTCGTCGAAACCGTCGGGCATCGCCGCCTCCGCCAGCCCACGCAAGGGGCGCACCCGCGACAGCACCGACGACGTGAGTTCCCACGGCACCCCGCCGGGTGCGATGTGCGGGAACAGCTTCGCGATCCGGCCACGCTGGTCCACCGGCACGCGATACCAGAAATCGCTCACCCCCAAGGGTTTCCCGATCTCGTCGCGCACCACGTCCACGAAGTCCCGACCCGTGGCCCGGGTGATCGTCTCGGCCACCAGCCAGCCGAAGGTGACCGCGTGATAGCCGGGCGCGCGCAGCCGCCGCGGATCGGGCGCCGCGGCGGCCAGCGCATCGACGACGGTGTCGTAGTCGAGCAGTCCTCGCCGCCCGGGTACCAACCCCCGCACCCGGTGCAGGCCGGCACGATGGGTGAGCATGTCCCGCACGGTGATGCCCTGCTTGCCGGCGGCCGCGAACTCCGGCCAGTAGCTGGCGACCGGTTCGTCGTAGACGAGCACGCCACGCTCGGCGAGACGATGCGCGACAGTGCTGGCGACGCCCTTGCCGGTGGAGAAGGACAACGCCATGGTGTCCCTCGTCCAGCGCCGGTCCCGGTCGGCCCAGCCCGCCCAGATGTCCAGCACCGGTTCCCCGTTCAGATACACCGCGAGCGCACCACCCCCGTTGTCCGGAGTTCGGTAGAGCTCGAAGAAGGCATCTGCGAGACGCAGGAACCGCGGATCGACGTACATCTGGGTGGGCGGCCGGGTGGCCTCACCGAAGGAGTGGATGCGCGCCGAATGCTCGGTCATGAGGTCACACGACGCCCGCGCGTTTGCCGGCGGCACGAACCTGGAATGCCCCGACCAGGAAGAGGATTCCGAAGAGGATGGCGAACCCGCCGACGAGCCACATCAGCCCGGTGATGCCCGAGCCGGGCCAGATCACCAGGATCAGACCGAACAGCAGGGCAAGGATGCCCGCCACCATCGACCCGATCCACTGCCCCCCGTTGGCCATCACCTGGAATGACCCGATCACCTCGAGGATGCCTAGCAGGATCGCCCAGAATCCCATCAGGTAGGCGAACACCAGGGCGGTCACGTCGGGCCAGACGAACAGAACGATGCCCGCCGTCACCGACACGAGGGCGGCAGCCAGCCACCACACCCAGCTCTGCACGACCTTGCGGGCCTGCACCGCTCGGACCGCCGAGATGATTCCGTCGACGATCCAGAAGATGCCGACCACCACGATCAACGCCTTGACCGTCACATGCGGCCAGGCGATGGCGACTATGCCGAACGCGATCGCGACGATGCCGCGGACCAGCAGCATCCACCACACGTCCTTGGCGATCCGCAGGATCGCCTCGTTGCTGTCGACGATAGGGCTCTCGGTCATCTCATCCTCCGAACGTTCGCGTGTGAACTGCCGTGTGACGATGTACTGCCGATCGTGATGAGCCTACTGTCGAATTCCGGCGAACGGGGACCGAAAACGCGCTACTTCCGGGGATCGACGCCCAGCCGGAACATGCCGGCAATGCTCCGCGGTCACCAACAACTGAGCCGCCGGCCGTATGCGCACGGGATGATCGGCATCTTCAGGGGTGCCGACACCCTCATCGCCGCGCTGGCCTGGGTTCATGACGGTCGCGGCAGTCGCATCCGATGATCGACCACAGCGCGATCCGCCACGGCATGGGCAGTGGCAGTCGATACATCCACGTGCTCTGAAGGTGTGGGTTCGTCTCCGGAGTCATCGCGCACCCCTGGCTGTGAGTCCCGGCCGTTCGATCACCTCAGGCCCGGATCGACCGGTTCGGCGAGACCCGTATCGCGACCGAGCCCTGCCACCGCTGCCGGTACCGGCTCGGGCGTGCGCCCGGACCCACGCGACCTTCTCCCACTTGCCTGTCGCGAGGGCGCGACCTCGCATCGCCCATGAGCGAACTGGCCTTGCCACCATTGCATCTCGTGGCGGAGGGCATCGCCGGGATGCCGGACCATGCCGCGGCCGGTCAGTGTGTCGGGTCCTCGTTCTCCCTCGGCCGGTCCCGATCCCGACTCGGCTGCACCCGCTTCGGCTCGCCGGGCATCTTCGGGTACTGCGGCGGATAGGGCATGTCCCCGAGCCCGTTCGCGGCGTCCCGCTCGGCCATCTCGAGCAGTCCGTCGAGCGTGTGCGCGACCGCGTCGATGCCGGCGGCCGGGTCGCCGCGCTCGGCGAGCCGGCGCGGGACGGTGGCGATGGTGAAGTCGTCCGGTTCGACGTCCGCCAACTCCGCCCACGTCACCGGCGTCGACACCGTCGCTCGCGCGGTCTTGCGCACGGAGTACGCCGAGGCGACCGTCTTGTCCCGTGCGGTCTGGTTGAAGTCAACGAAGATCCGCTCCCCGCGTTCCTCCTTCCACCAGGCGGTGGTCACGCGGGCCGGATCGCGACGCTCGATCTCCCGGGCAAGCGCGATCACCGCGCGTCGCACCTCGATGAAGTCCCAGCGTGGTTCGATCCGCACGTACACGTGCACCCCGCGACCGCCGGAGGTCTTCGGGTAGCCGACCAGCCCCAACTCGTCGAGCAGCGGCGCCAGCAGGTCCAGGGCGACCGCCCGCGCCTCGGCGAACCCGGTGCCGGGCTGCGGGTCGAGGTCGATCCGCAGTTCGTCGGGCCGGTCGGTGTCCGCGCAGCGCACCGGCCACGGGTGGAAGGTCACGTTGCCCATCTGCGCCGCCCACACGATGTCGGCGGCGCTGCGCACCAGCAGCGCGTCGGCCGTCCGCCCGTTCGGGTTGGTGACCGTGCAGGTGTCGACGAAGTCGGGGTGCTTGGCGGGGATCCGTTTCTGGTACACCTCCTCGCCCTCGATGCCGTCCGGGAACCGCTGCAGGTGGGTGGGCCGCTGACGCAGCGCGGTCAGGATGCCGCCGCCGCCGAACGTGGCGACCGCCCGGTAGTACTCGGCAAGATGCCGTTTGGTGCCGCCCTCGGCGCCGAGCTGCGGAAACATGATCTTGTCGGGGCTCGACAGTCGCACCGGAATGCCCTCGACGTCCAGCTCGATCGCGGCCGCCTTCGCCATCACTTCTCCCCTGCCAGTACGTCGCTCAGGTCGTAGCGCACCGGAACCTCCAACTGCTCGTAGGTGCACGACCGCGGGTCGCGGTCAGGTCGCCACCGCAGGAAGCGGGCGGCATGCCGCAGCCGGTCGCCCTCCATCTGGTCGTAGGCCACCTCGATCACGAGCTCCGGGCGCAGCGGCACCCACTGGCGGTCCTTGCCCGCCGACCACCGGCTGGCCTCACCGTCGTGCACCACGTCCTCGCCGAGACGCAGCGGATCGAGGATCGCCTGCAGTTCGACGCGGCGGGCCGCGGTGAACGCCGAAGCGCCGCCGATGAAGTGCATGTCGTCGCCGTCGTAGAGGCCGAGCAGCATCGACCCGATCCCCGACTGACTCTTGTGCGGCCTGTACCCGATCACCACGCAGTCCGCGGTCCGCGAGTGCTTCACCTTGATCATCTCACGCTTGTTCGGAAGATAAGGCCCGGCAAGCTTTTTCGCGACGACACCGTCGAGGCCGGCGCCCTCGAACTCGCTGAACCAGCGCTGAGCCTGCGCGGCGTCGGTGGTCGCGGTGGTGACGTGGCAGGACGGTCCGCCGCCGACCACCTCGAGCAGGGCGGCACGGCGGGCCCCGAACGGCCGACCGGTGAGGTCCTCGTCGCCGAGCGCGAGCAGGTCGAAGCCGACCAGCTGCGACGGCGTCTGCTCGGCGAGAAGCGCGACGCGGCTGGCGGCGGGATGGATGCGCTCCGACAGCGATTCCCAGTCCAGACGGGTGCGGCCGTCCACCTCGCGCGGGACCACCAGTTCACCGTCGAGGACGCAGCGTTCGGGCAGTTCGGCCCGGATCGCGTCGAGCATCTCGGGGAAGTAGCGGCCCAGGTCCTTGCCGCTGCGGGAGCTGAGCACGACCTCGTCGCCGTCGCGGAAGACGATGGCGCGGAAGCCGTCCCACTTCGGCTCGTACGACCACTCGGGCTCGGCGCCGTCGGGCTGCGGCGGCACCGTCGCGGCGGCCTTCGCCAGCATCGGTTGCAGGGGCGGGGTCAGCGGCAGGTCCACTCACCCATAGTCGCCCACGCCGGACCGATTGGCGCGCCGAACTACTCGGTGTCGAGCCGGAACCCCAGTTTGAGGGTCACCTGCACGTGGCCGACCTTCCCGTTCTCGATGTGCCCGCGGGTGTGCACGACTTCGAACCATTCCAGGTTCCGGACGGTCTCGTTGGCCCTGGCCACCGCCCCCGCGATCGCGTCGTCGATCCCCTTCTTCGAGGACCCGACCACCTCGGTGACGCTGTACACGTGATTGCTCATCGGCTCATCCTCACTCTCGAGGGACGGAGTCCATCCAGCGTATGGCCGCATCGGCACCGCTGTACAGGCGTCCGCGTGCTCGGGAAGTCGTACGCGAGGGCACCAATCGGCCCTCGAGCTAGAGCCAACCCCGGCGCTTGAACACGGTGTACAGCCCGAAACAGGTGAGCACCATCATCATCAGCGCCATCGGGTAGCCGCCGATCCAGTGCAGCTCCGGCATGGAGTCGAAGTTCATGCCGTACACGGTGCCGATCAGGGTCGGTGCGAACAGGATTGCCGCCCACGCGGAGACCTTCTTGATCTCCTCGTTCTGCGCGTAGCTGGCCTGGGTCAACGCCGACATCTCCTCGTTCTGGGTCTGCGAGACCAGCGTGGCGTTGACGGTGAGGATGTTGCCGAGCAGCTGACGGAACCCGTCGGCCCGCTCGACGACCGTGGTGGCGTGGTCGGTGACGTCGCGCAGGTAGCGCTGCAGTTCCTCGTCGGTCTTGTACTTCTCGAAGCCGGCGGACAGGCCGCTGAGCATGTCGAGCAGCGGCCGGGTGGCGCGCTGGAACTCGATCACCTCGCGGGTGAGTTCGTAGATGCGCCGCGACACCCTCGGATCGCCGCTGAACACCTCGGTCTCGATCTCGTCGATGTCGTTCTGCAGGCCGGCGACCACCGGCGCGTACCCGTCCACCACCGCGTCCAGGATGGCGTAGAGCACCGCCTCGGGCCCGAGCCGGAGCAGGTCCGGGTCGTTCTCCATGCGGGTCCGGACGGCGGAGAGGTCGGGTGACTCGCTGTGCCGGACGGTCAGGACGAAGGTCGGGCCGCAGAAGATGTGCAGTTCACCGAAGTCGACGCGTTCGGTCTCGTCGACGTAGCGCGCGGCCCGCAGCACCACGAACAGGGTGTCGCCGTACCGCTCGAGCTTCGGCCGCTGGTGCGCGACGATGGCGTCCTCGACCGCGAGCTCGTGCAGGCCGAACTGTTCCGCCGCGGCGAGCAGCTGCTCCTCGTCGGGGCGGTACATCCCGATCCACGCCATCGACGATGCGTCGGGCAGGCTGCGCAGCGCGTCGGCCAGGTTCACGGGCGTCTCGATCCGGCGACCGTCGCGGTAGACGGCACTGTTGACGACGCTCGCCTCCACCGGTGCGACGACCACCCGGGCGGGCGGCGTGTGGTGAGGCGCCATCGAATGCTCGGGCGCGATCAGTTCGCGGGAGGGGTCGGCGGCACGGCTGGGCAGCAGCGGGCGGAAGGGTCGCTTGTCACGCATGGGAACGGCTTTCGCGTAAGTCGGATGCACGGGCAGCACGTCATGTGTCGACGTGCAGTGTGGTGATCACGAAATCGCCGCTGCGCGAGGGAGCTGTGCCCGAGGACTCAGCGACGACTTCGGCAGGTACTGGGAGGTTGGCCCTTCACGACAAGCCACACCTCCCTCTTCCATCGACTCTGCTGGACCTCGACACCCTACTCCCGGCACCGATGCCCCACCAATTGGACGAATCGCCGCGGTGACCCGCCAAAATATGGGAACCAGCTCAAGATCTTTTCGGGCCTGCTCAGGGGCGTGAACGCCGCACCCCCGCACCGACGGTCGGCGCGCCCCGCCAGACACGCCGATACGGCAGTCGAACGGCCGACACCGACTCGTTCGGGTAACTTACGGCCGTCAGCGCTGGACGACGATACAAGTTTCTACAAACTGGACGCTTGGACTAGTTCTTCAATTACGCTGCCGCAATGACCACCTCCATCAACACGCAGGGCGGCGTCACGCGGCTTGCCACTGCCATCGGCGGCGCAGTCGCAGCTCTGTTCCTGGCGGTGTTTGCCGCCGTGCTGATGCCGGCCGCCGCGCACGCCGATCCCAACGTCATCCAGTACTCCGCCGACCAGAACACCTGGGGCGGAATGGACCAGATCCCGGCCCTCCAGGGCCAGCTGATCCCCGGCGGCGAGGCCACCTCCAAGTTCTGGGCGAAGAACACCACCGCCACCGGCGGCACCCTGCAGGTGTACCTCGGTAACTGGACCAAGAACGCACCGGACGTCCAGGCCTACGTGCGGGCGGAGATCAACGACGCGACCGGGCAGGTCGTCGACCTCGTCCAGGGCGTCGCAGCGCCGGGCACCGAACTCAAGTCGATTCACCTCGCCCCCGGCGAGAGCGCCAAGGTCCTGCTCGTCGTCGGCATGCCGGCCACCGCGGGTAACGAGTCCCAGAACGCCTCGATCAACCCGGACTTCGCCCTCGACTTCGAGCTCGATCCGGCCGCCGCGACTACCACCACGGCCGTCACCGGCCCGGCCACCGCGACCACCGGTGTAGCGGTCGACCTCACCGCGACCGTCACCCCGGCCGAGGCCACCGGCACCGTCCAGTTCAAGGACGGCACCACCAACCTCGGCGGCCCGGTCACCGTCACCAACGGCACCGCGACGCTGTCGCACACCTTCACCACCCAGGGTGCGCGCAGCATCACCGCCGTCTACTCCGGCGCCGCGGGCTTCGCGACCTCCACCTCGCAGGCGTTCACCGTGACGGTCGGCGCGCCCGCGCCGGGCCAGAGCAGCGTCACGCTGACCGCGCCCGCCACCGCCGTCGCCGCGGCCGGCGTGCAGCTCAAGGCGGTCGTGGCCCCGGCCACCGCCACCGGCACCGTCCAGTTCAAGGAGGGGACCAAGAACATCGGCGTCCCGATGCCGATCGTGAACGGCGTCGTCGAGGTGACCAACATCTTCCCGAACCCGGGCCAGTTCGTCCTCACCGCGGTCTACTCGGGTGACAGCGCCAACGCCGCCGCCACCTCGGCCCCGCAGACGATCACGATCACCGCGATCCCGGATCCGGGCAACACCGGTTCCGCAAACGGCTCGATGGACATGGTCGGCGGCATCTTCGGTAGCAGCTAGCGCCGCGCCAGTAGCGCCCGCTCCACGACGAGCGCCTGTGGTGACCGACCCCGGTCACCACAGGCGCTCGTTTCGTTGTGCCGGGCAGCGGAATCGGTGCGGCTACGGGACGTGCAGGCATCGCCGTTGCGCGCGTGGGATCGATAACCCTGGACTGCGACGAGCCGGCCTCCCTCGCGAGCTTCTGGTGCGAAATACTCGGCCGAGAGGTCGCGCGAGCGAGCGACAAGTGCGTCACCGTGATCTTCCCGCGGGGCATGCTGACCGCGATCCGGGTGGCCGACTACCGAGCCCCGTCACGGCCGGACAGCACTGTGCCGAAACAGATTCACCGGACCTCGTCGTGGACGACCTGGACGCCGCCGCGGACGAGGCGGCGCGCCTGGGGGGCTCGAGTCGCGTTCGAGCGGAACGCGCCCGACGTGTACCGGGTGCTGCTGGATCCGGCGGGGCACTCATTCTGCCTGCGCCTTCCACGGGGAGTGCTCTGCGACGCCTGAACCGGCCCGTGAACACCCGAACGCCCAGACGGTTCGACTCTCCGTCTGGGCGTTCGGGGAGGTCGAGTCCTCGCCGACACTTTCGGGATCAGGGTGCTCGGTGCCGGCTCTCTATCCGAGGAATGATGATGGTGTCCGCGTCCGCGAATCGTTGGTCCTGCGTCGCGGGCACCCGCGGCGCAAAGCGGACGGTCTCGGGTGCGGGATTCGCGGTGGTCACAGGGTTCGCGGGGCCGTCCGCGCCGGACCCGTCGTCGTTGCCCTTGCGGGAGCGGTCCCGGAACGCACCGACGAACATCCACCCGGCGTAGAGAAACAGGCCGCCGACGACGACCGTCACCATCAGCGCCCGCTGCTGGCCGGTGATCACGCTGTTGACGTAGCCGAGGTACGGGACGCTGTACCAGACCTTGCCTCGCACCTGTTCCGGAACAACGGGATTCATGTCCCTGGACGGATTCGCGTCACCCTGGGTGACGAAGCTGCGTTCGCCCTTCGAGTTCTGTCGCGACTCGATGATCCGATGCGTCACCACCTCCGGGTTCCCGGATTCCTTCTGGAAGGTGATCGCGTCCCCCACCCCGAGCGTGAGTGGATCCTGCGGCTTCACCACGATCAGGGTGCCGGGCGGGTAGGTGGGGCGCATCGAGCCGGTGAGCACGGTGTAGGGCGTCGCCCCCGTCAGCCGGGGTACGACGATGGTCAGGGCCAGGATCGCCAGCAACAGCAGGAGCACGAGCCAGGAGACGATGCTCTTGACCCACCCCCACACACTGAGATCCTGTTCCCCGGCCTTGCCCCGCACCGCTTCACTCATCGGGACTGCGCGGAGAACGTGAACGTGGCCGTGGTGCTCTGGCTGGGCGCCGCGGACGCGCCGACCGTGCCGCGCAGGCACAGCACCTCGGTCGCGCCGGGCTGCACGGTCCGCTCCGCGAACGATGCACCGATCAGCGGCCCGCTGTAGACCTGCGTCGCGCCGGTCGGGTTGCCGGTGGCCGGACAGGCCGCCTCGTTCGCGACGACGGACGCGGTGAGGTCCAGTGGCACAGCCGAATTCGACTGGACGCCGTTGAGGAGCTTGTACTTCATCAGCACGTTGCCGGAGTTGTAGACCTTCACCGGGGCCTGGGCAAAGCCGCCGGGAAGGAGGTTCGCACCGGCGAGCGCGGTGAACGGGTACGAGCTGAGCCCGCTGCCGCCGACCGACAGGTCGAGGATGCCCGAGTGGATGGTGCCGGCGTCGAGGGTCTGGCTCTGGGTCCACAGCGCGCCGGTCTGCTGCGCCGACAGCAACGCCACACCGACGACAGCGGCACCGCCGATGGCCAACCAACGAGTCTTGTTCGACATGGCGCCTACACCTGCTTCAGGGTGATGTTGAAGTTGGACAGATCGAGCCTGGCGGCCTGCGCCACGTATCCGGACGTGGCCGGGTTGAACGTGAACACCACCTTCACATTGACGGTTTTGCCGTCCTGCGCCGGCGTGATCACGGCACCTCCAGCGTTCGACGGCAGCGACACCCCGTTCGTACTGGCAGTCACCGCGGTGGCCATCGCCGCCTTCAGCGCAGCGTCCCCGGTGATGGTGCCACTGTCGGCGCCCAGGTTTGCCACCAGGTTGGTGCCCTTGGCCGTTACCGAGAAGTTCGCGGCATAGGTCACCACGTCACCGGGGACCGCCCGGTAGCTGGTGACGTCGATGGCGCCATGCTGGTCGGTCCACGCCGGGGTGCCGACCTGCGTGAGGGCCAGACCGCCGGCCCCGACGGAACCGCCGACCCCGCCGCCACCGGCGTTGAACGCGGCCATGGTGCCCGCGCCGCCCGCGAGCAGGACCGTCGCGGCGCCCGCCGCGATCGCGCCCTTCGTCTTCATGTTCATCTGCTGGTCAGCTTTCGTAGGACCCATTGCGGGGCAGAGGAATACGGCAACATTGCTGGACCCTCCTACTTGGTGACCAGTGCGGCGACCTCAGCCGGCACCGTGTCAGACGAGGGATCCACGGACTTCTCCGAGCCCGACGCCGCATCCACGACGGAGAGCTTCGCGCCATCGACGATCCACAGCTGATCCGAGCCTGACGCCCACTGCACGATCGCCTTCTTGCCGACCGTGGTGCTGAACACCTGCGCACCCGACTTGTCGGTGATTGTCGCCGACGTGCCGCTCACCGTGGCCGTGTACTTGCCCGACGTCGAGGTGTTCGCCGTCGCAAGATCGCCCGACGGGGCGGCGACAGCCGCCGCGGCCTCCTGTGTCGTCGTGGTCGGCGTCGGCGTGGCGGTGGTTTCCGTTGCCGCCACAGACTTCTCGGCCGAGGTGGTCGGCGCGGCGGTCGTGGTCGTGGTCGGTGCCGCTGTGGTCGTGGTCGGCACTGTCGTGGTCGTGGTCGCCGCCGAGGTGGTGGTGGTCGCCGAGGCGGTGGTGGTCGCCGACGCGCTGGTCGGTGCCGCCGTGGTGGTGGAGGTAGGCGTTGTCGAGGTCGGTGCGGTCGTGGTCGTGGCGGGCGCGGCCATCCGGGCCGCCAGGGCTTCGGTGCCGCCGCCGCTCGGGGCGGCGAGCGAGCTCTGGTCGGATCCGCCCACATGTGCGCCGTTGCACCAGGCGGTCCAAATACTGCTCGAATAGATACTTTCGCCGATCCACGACGTGCCGGTCACGCCGTTGCGGACGGTCCGGACCTCGACGTACGAAGTCGCTGCGGTCTTGTAGATGTTGTTGTAGGTGCTGATGTTAAGGGTGACGGTATCGCCCTTGTTCGCCGGGATCGACGGTGCCACGGTACTGCTGTACGCATTGATCAACTGCACCTGGTAGGTGTATCCGGGACCGAGGTGCTCCCACCTCAGGGTCTGGCCGCTGTTGCCCGACGCTGTGGTGCAGCCGAGGTACTTGGGTGCCGGGACCAGGGTGCTGCGCGAGGCGAACGAGCTCGCGGCCCCAGCCGTGTCGGTGAACGCCGCACTGGTTCCGGCGGTCATCCCGATCAGCGCGGTGAGGCCGACCGCGCCGGCCGCCATCAGGGTCCGGGCGGGGATCCGACGGCGCAGCGAGAAATGCGACGCCCGGAACTGCTCGGTCGGCGCCTCGATTCCGCTGTGTGCGGGCACAACCGGAGGCTCGATCACCTCGTGGGCGACGTGCTCTCCGCCACTGCCGTTACCGGCCCCGGCGTCGTGATCGTCGTCCTTGCGCTTGGCCGCGGGCCCGAACGCGAGCACCATCACGCCCCCGACGAGGGCGCCGCCGAGAAAGATCGCGGCGGGTGAGGACAGCCAGGACACCGCGTAGCCGAGCCCGGGCACGCTGAAGAACACCCGGTCTGCCTCAGTGACCGTGTACGGGGAGATGTCGGCATCCTTGTTGGCGTCACCCTTGAGGATCAGGACCGAACTGACCCCGTCGGTCGACACGATTTCCTTGATCCGGTGCGTGATCCGGGTGCCCTGCTCGTTCGGAACGCTGACCACGTCGCCGACCGCGAGGTCCGCGGCCGGGGTGGCCTTCGACAGCGCGAGGGCGCCGGTCGGTATGTCCGGAGACATCGAGCCGGAGCGGAAGACGAGCGGCTTGATGCCGAAGAGGAAGGACGCCGCAGCGGCCAGCACGCAGATCAGGCCGGCGATGGCGCCGACGTTGAGCGCGATCTCACGGCCGCGGGAGCGGCCGGAGGCGGGAGGGTTCTCGTGAATCGTCATGGCGCGCTCAGGCCGTCGTCGCGTTGAAGTTGAAGGAGGTGTTCACCGTCTGGTTCTGGACGGACACCGGAGCGTTCGCGTCGAGGGTCACCTGGAAGCACAGCGTCTCGCTGGCGCCGTTGGCCAGCGGGCGGGCGGTCGGGATCAGGTTGGTCGCACCGCCGGACGTGAGCGCCAGGTTGTTCGCGATCACGGCGCCACCGCTGCAGGCGGTGCCGTTGGAGGTACCGGTCGAGACGAGAACCTTGAGCTGCGGCGCGAGCACTGAGGAGGTCGCGTTCGCGACCATCGTGTAGTTGAACGGCGTGGTGCCGGTGTTCTGCACTGGCAGGGTCGCCGCCACCGAGTCGCCCGGCATCATGCCGGTCTTGGTCAGCGACGCGAAGGCGTACGCGCCCGGGTTGCCCTGGTTTCCGTTGAGCTGCAAGTCGATCGAGCCGGTACTGAACACACCGGAGGTCGCGGTCGCCGAGTCACTCCACGCTGCGAGGGTGCCGATCGCGCCGAGGCCCAGCACGATGCCCAGCGACGCGATGGCGCGCGGCTTGCCGCCGGACACGAAGGACCGCGCCCGGGCGCCGAACCCTGACGGAGAATTGGGAACCTCATGACGCGACATTCGGTGGGCCTTTCGTGCGTGGTCGTGCGGCGGGGCGCGGCGCCGCGCCTGGGCAGGAACCCGTTGGGTTCGAGGTGCTTTCAGGAATCCGATGTGGAATGGGGGCGCCAGCCGAACAAGCCCGGATCGGGGGTTCGGGTCAGCCGGCCGGCGCGTCCACGAGGCTCGCTACGAGGCAGCGAGCGGTCTTCGAGGTCCTACTGCTGGGTCAGGGTGACGGCGAAGTTCGACAGGTTGACGGTGCCGTTCTGCGCCGTGGTGCCCGTCACCGAGGTCGGGAGCGTGAAGTTGACGTGCACGTTGACGTTCTGGCCGTCCTGCGCGCTGGTCACCGTGGCTCCACCCGCGCCGGTGGGCAGGTTGGTGCCGTTGATATCCGCGGTGACGTTGTTGGTGAGAGAGGTGTCGAGACCGTTGGTGCCGGTGATGCTCGCGGCGTCGGCAATGAGCTTCGCCGTGAGGTTCTTACCCTGCGCGCCGATCTTCACGACCGCGTTGTAGGCAACCTGATCACCGGGGACGAGCTTGTCGCCGGCCGGATCGAACGCCTGTCCCGTCAGCGGACCGTTGACCCACTTCCAACCGGTGCTTCCCGCGACGGTGGTCAGGCTCAAGTTACCGGACTGGACGGTGCCGCCGCCGACGGTCTGCGAGGAGTTCCACGCGGCCATGGTGCCCGCGCCACCGGCGAGGAGGAGTGCGGCCGCGCCGGCGGCGATGGCGCCCTTGGTCTGCTTGTTCATGTGCTCAGCTTTCGTCGGACCCCCGCTGGGGGGTCGGGACAGTACGGGACATCGGATCGGGTTACGTGCGCCCAGGTCGGGTGGGCTCGGTTTCGTACATCCGTGCTCTGTTCAGGTCGCGACGTCGTAACTGGCGTCCATCAAGCCTGTGCCCATGGCCGGATTCCGGTTCGCGATTGGATGTGTTTATCACAGCGGAGGGGCGCAATCGTGAGTTTTCTGGTCAAACGTTCAAATGATCTTGGTCGCCTGTCCAGTTGCCGCTTCATGCTTCGCGTCACTAAGGTCAAGACCATCGTTGACCAGTGTTTATTCGTTACACGAGGCGTGCAATCACTGTCCCTCGTTCGACAGATACCGTCTCACGCAATCATGCCGTAGCGTCGATTCGCCCACTCTTGATACCGATTTGGGCCATCCGCCATCCGGCGAGTCGACCCGTCCTAGAATCGTCTCGATTCATCCAATTTTCACCGTCCGGGTCGACTGTTGCGGTTTGCTGCAACCTTCCCGAATGGGACTGGAATGCACGGCGTGCGAGGACTCATAGATGACAGAAGACGCGGCGAACACAGACGACGACCGATCCGACACGGGCCCGCGCCGGATCGGCATCGTCGAGGACCACGAATCTGTGGTGATCGGACTCGAGACGATGCTCGCCGACCAGCCCGACCTCGAGATCGCCGCCTCGGCTGCGACCGTGCCGGAACTGCTGGCGGAGGCCGCCCCGCTGGACCTGGTCATCCTGGACCTGCGCCTGTCGGACGGGTCGTCTCCCAAGTCGAACGTCGAGCAGTTACGCGACGCCGGCCTCGAGACCCTCGTGTTCACCGGCGCGGAGAATCCCTACCTCGTTCGGCTCGCGGCCAAGGCCGGGGTGCTCGGAGTGCTGCGCAAGTCCGAGCCGAGCGCCACCGTCGTCGCGGCGATCGCCGCGGCCGCACGCGGCGAGCAGGTCGTCACCACCGAGTGGGCCGCCGCGATCGACGGCGACCCCGGACTGCTCGATGTCGGGCTGAGTCCGCGTCAGCGAGATGTACTGGCGCTCTATGCATCCGGTGAGAAGGCTGCTCGAGTCGCCAGCCTCACCGGCCTGGCTCCGCACACCGTCAACGACTACCTCGCGCGCATTCGGGCGAAGTACGCGGAAGCCGGCAGACCCGCACGCACCAAGACCGACCTGTACAAGCGAGCAGTGGAGGACGGCTGGCTGCCGGTCCCGCAGCACCCCGAGCAGGGATGACGGCAGCGGCCGTCGCGGTCGGCACTCGCCGCGAGGCCACCGACCGGATCCTGCGGGTGTTCGCACGCTTCACCAGTGTCGGGTACCTCTTCTACCTGCTCCTCCTGCTGCCCTCGATTCTCGGCCAGGCCGAGCTGCTCGACTGGTGGTGGACCCCGCTGGCAACGGCGGCCGTGTTCGGATCGGGACTCGCGTTCGGTGCGGCCACGGCTGCTGCCGACACCCGCGTGCTGCGCACGGCCGGTGGCGTCGCCGCGATCGCGTACCTGGCCGTGATCGTCGCCTGGCCGCTCGCGTGGAACGGCCCGCCGATGATGAACGGACAGGGCGTGTGGCTGTCCACCTTCCCGGGGGTGGCGAGCCTCGCCGCGGTCGCGGCCTGGCGACCCGCGGTCGCCTTCGGCTACATGGTGATCGCCTGCGCCGGAGCGCAACTCATGAACAGCGTGGCCCGTGACCCCGCGATGACCAGTCCGGTGATCCCCGACATCGCCTTTGCGATCATGTACTGCACGCTGTTCGTCGGCGCGGCGGTGATGGCACTGCACACCGGCCGACTACTCGACGAGACCACTGCCGCAACCCACCGTGCGGCCGCCTCGGCCGCCGCCCAGCGCGCACGTGCCGTCGAGCGGGAACGCTTCGACGCCCTCATTCACGACGGAGTGATGTCGACCCTCCTGTCGGCCTCCCGACTGGGCGCGACGCCGAGCGTCAGCCGGCAGGCGACGATCACCATGCGTCAACTGGACGCGCTCAGGACGGGCGCCGGTCTGCACGAGCGCTTCGACAGCGCCGAGATCCTCACGCACCTTCGGACCGCCGCGACGGAGGTCGACGAGAACGTCGTCCTGAAGGTCCATCGCAGGCAACACTCCGGCTCGTTGACCATGCCCGGCGAGGCCACCCGCGCCGTCGGGGCCGCGCTGGCGGAGGCGCTGCGCAACAGCATCAGGCACGCGGGCGACGACGCGGACCGTGCCGTCGAGGTCGCGATGACCCCGGACCTGTTGTCCGTCCGGGTCTCCGACAACGGAAAGGGATTCGATCCGCGAACGGTTCCTCCGCACCGGCTCGGCGTCGCAGTCAGCATCGTGGGACGTATGCGGCAGTTGCCCGGGGGCTCGGCGCGCATCGACTCTCGCCCCTCCGACGGCACCCGGGTACACCTGACGTGGAGCGCCCCGTGACGCGTCCCGTCGTCGACCAAGACGTCCCCGACATGCTCGGCATGCAGAGCACCGCCGCTCGGATCATCGTCGGGTTCTACTCGCTGACGTACCTGATGATCGCGATCGTCTCCCGCGAGGGCATCGAGAGTTTCGAACCGGTACTGCTCGCCGTGCTCGTCGTGAGCTTGGGCGCGATCACTCTGATCCGCATACCCGGCGACCCGCTTCCGCTCTGTCCGACGCTGGCGCTCACCGCGATCGGCCCGGTCGCGAGCGCCCTCGTGCTGGGTGAGCTGCCCATCCCGGTCGAGAACCCGATGCAGACCTGGCCGCTCAGCGCGGCGACGGCGATCTTCGCCTTCATGGGGGTGCGCGGACGGGCCGGCTTCGCCTGGCTGGGGATGGCCTCGATGATGACGACCTGCGCGGTGTGGTCGGCACTGACGGGGCAGGGCGTCGCTCACGGGCTCGCGATTTCGGTGATCAACGTCGCTCCGTTGCTGATGGCCACCTTCTTCGGCCTCACGATCCGCCCGTCGGCGGGGGCGATCTTCCGACTGCGCGAGCAGACCACTCGCCGGGTCGCCGCCGAGGCTGCGGACTCCGCCGTGCTGGAGGAGCGCGACCGTCAGTTGGGCAGACTCGACGAACTGGCGAGGCCGCTGCTCGAGCGGATCGGCAGCGGCGCCGAACTCGACGAGGACGAACGCCTCGCATGCCGGTTGCTCGAGGCGCACCTGCGCGACCTGCTGCGGGCCCCGGGGCTGTCCGATCCCGCGGTGGACGCGGCCGCCCGCGCCGCGCGCGGTCGTCGCGTCGAGGTGATCATGCTCGACGACGGGGCATTGGACGGCGCCGACGAAGCCGCGCGCGACCGGTTCCTCGCGGCGGTCGCCGAAGAGCTGGCAACGGTGTCCGACGGGGCGGTCACCGTTCGTGTCCTGCCTCCGGGCCGCACATCGATGGCAACGGTCCTGGTCAACAGCGAGGACGGGGTCCGGCGCATGGAGTTCGGCCACGACGGTCACCCCGCGGCCACGGAGATTTCGGTGCAATCCGAACGCTGACGGGTCACAACTCCGAGCCTGCCCCTATTTCTACGGGCACAAAAGTGCTGTCTCGGCAATCCTCGGGTAAACCCCTACCGTTTCATCACAGAGGGGACTCGTGACGAGGGGTCGGGCCCCCGATTTCGGCCGTAGCCCCAGGGAGTACATAAATGACTGCTGCACTGGACCAGTACCGTCATCGATCGGTCGCGCCCGCGATCCGACAGGCGGCGCACGCCGCGACACCGAACACCTTGCGTAAGCCGTCCCTGTCGCCGCGCGAGGTCGAGGTGCTGCTGCGGTGGCTCCGCTGCGACTCGAAGAACACCGTCGCCGCCGACCTCTTCCTGTCCATCGGCACGGTCAACACCCACCTCTCGCGCATTCGCGCGAAGTACAGCCAGGTCGGCAGGTCGGCCCCGACGAAGGCCGCACTCGTCGCCCGTGCGGTGCAGGACGGGCTGATCTCGCTCGACGAGCTGTGAGCCACTCGCCGCCGGGCCGGCACGAATGACCGGTCACGACTGCAAGGTAGGCGACGCAGAAGCGCGGGTCATCCGCACCTTCGCCCGCGTGCTCGGTGCCGGGGCCTTGTTCTTCTGCGCGGTGCTGATCCCCGTCCTCCTCGTCCAGTCCCGCGCACTCGCGCCGTGGTACACACCGGTTGCCGCCGTCATCGTCTTCGCTCCTGTCCTCGCACTCGGGCCGGCCAGCTTCTCCCCCGACCTGCGATGGGTGCGCCGGTTCGCGTCGCTCGCCGCCGCGACCTATCTCGTCGCCGTGGTCGGCTGGTTGCCCTTGCTGCACGGACACATCCCAGCTACCCGCGAGATATGGATCTCCGCGATCACCGCCATGCCGGCGATGGCGGCGGCGGCGTGCTGGCGCCCGGCCCCCGCTGTCCTCTATCTGGTGGCCAGCTCGGTCGCTGCGGAGGTGATCCGGCACATCACCCGGGACGGTCCGGACAGCACGCTGCTGCCGGAGATCTTCAACGTCGTGATGACCAACAGCATGTACGTCGTCGCGACCATCGCCGCGGTCCAGTCCGGACGCACCCTGGATCGAACCCGCGCCGCCGCGATGCGACAGTCCGCTGCTGCCGCCGCCGTCGCCGCGCGCGACGTCGAGCGCAAACGCTTCGACGCGCTCATCCACGACCGTGTCATGTCGACGCTGCTCGGAATCGCGCGGCGCGGCAACACCGATCAGCTCAGTGAGCAGTCCGGCCTCGCGCTGCGCGAACTCGACCGGCTGCGCGCCAGCGACGTCGCCACCGAGGCCCTCGACACCGACGCCGCGGTGGCATTGATCCGCGCCGCGCTGGTGGAGGTCGACGAGGACGGTGACGTCGACGTCGACGTCCGAATCGAATCGGCCGTCACCATTCCCCGCGAGGCATGTCGCGCGATCGCGTCCGCCGCCGCGGAGGCGCTCCGCAACAGCATCCAGCACGCGGACGGTGCGAACGAGACCGCGGACCGGCTCGTCGCCGTCGACGTCGACACCGACGGGCTGCAGGTGCTGGTCGCGGACAACGGTCGAGGGTTCGACCCCGACCGGGTTCCCCCGTACGGGCTGGGGATCAGCGTGAGCATTCGCGCGCGCATGGCGTCGGTGACCGGCGGCTCCGCCGAGATCCACTCCGCTCCCCACCGCGGCACCCGGGTCGTTCTGCGCTGGACGGCACCGTCGTGACCGGCACCGACTCCCGCGACGTGCGGGACTTCCGGGACGTACGCGTCCTGCTCGGCATGGACCGGCCTGCCGCGAAGGTGCTCGTCGCACTGTTCTGCCTCAGCTTCACCATCGCCGCACTCGCCAACCTCGAGGGGGTGCACCGCGTCTGGCCGACCGTCCTGGCCGCCGCACTGGTCACCGCGGGAGCTGCCGTGATCGTCGCCGTGCCGGGCGACCCGTTGCCGACGATTCACACCCTTGCCCTGACGGCATTGGGTCCGATCTCGTGCGCGTTGGTCCTGTGGCAGCTCCCGGTACCGGGATGGACCCTCGACTCCGCCTGGCAGATCCGAGCGGTGACGGTGGTGCTGGTCTACATGTCGGTCCGCGGCCGCGCGGTGTACGCGTTCGCCGGCGCTGCGCTGATGATCGTCACGAGCGGAGCCTGGGGTGGCGCGACCGGGCAGGGCTGGGGCACCGGGCTCCGCTTGGCCTCCATCAATCTCGTCCCCGTACTGATGTCGGTGTTCTTCGCCTTCAGCATCCGGCAGGTCGGGTTCGCGGTGTTCCGGCTGCGCGAGCGGGAATCCGAACGGGCCACCGACGAGGCCATGACACAGGCCGTACTGCACGAACGCGACACCCAGCTCTCCCGGCTGGACCGCCTCGCCCGCCCGATCCTCCAGGCTTCCGCCGACGGGCACGAGTTCACCGCGCGGGCACGAGAGGACTGCGCGGTGCTGGAGTCCCGGCTGCGCGACACCCTGCGGGCGCCGGTGTTCGCGTCCGACGAGACGGTGTGCACGGCAGCCGATTCGGCGCGGCGGCGCGGTGCACGAGTCATCCTGCTCGACGACGGCGGCCTCGCCGACGCGTCCACCGAAACGGTGGCCCGGATCCGGGCCGGGCTCGTCGACGAACTGGACTCGTGTGAGGACGGAACCCTCACCGCCCGCGCCCTCCCCGCCGGCCGGGACGTCCTGGCCACCATCGTCTCCGAACACGGAACCCGGGTCCGACGCGTCGAGTACGACCGATCGGGGCGGGTCAACGTGACCGTGCTCAGCGACGACGATTCGGCCGAACCCGCTACAATCGCCGGTCGGGGGTAGACGCCGGGGGGATTTCACCGGCTTTTCGGCCGCAATCGCATCGACCAGATCCACGGCGCCGACGGCGCACGTGGGTGGTCGGCGTCTCGAAACACCCCCACGACAGAACTGAACATGACATCACCATCGGGGGGAACCATGGGGAAACACACGATCACGAGTCGGCTGCGCCGCGTCGCCGAACGCGCGGCCGTTGCGGGCACGATTCCGCTTGCCATCGCCGTCGCGGGCGCCGGCACCGCGCTGGCCGCGCCGGTGCAGCCCGGTGTGATGGCGGACGAGGCGCAGCAGCCCGGCGTCGGCGAATCCACACCCGTGCCCGAGGTCGCGCCGACGCCCGAACCGGCCCCCGAACCGGCGACTGAGCCCACCGAACCCCGCCAGTACTGGATCGCGCCACCGGTCGAGTACGACAACGTCCCGACCCGCGCCCTACCCACCTACGACGAGGCGCCGGTCGCGCCCGCCGCCGCCGCGCAGCTGCACCTGCCCGAGCCCGTCGCGCCCGTCGCGCCGATCGAGGCCCCGCGGGACATGCTGCGACTCGGTGACTTCGTCGCCGCGAAGCCGAACTGGCTCAGCAGCGACGACATGGACAAGACCAACAACACCGCGGCCGTAGCCGAGGCGCAGATGTCCACGTTCTGGCGCTCGATCGGTGTCGAGGCCTCGCGCTCGGACAAGGTCGCCGCGGCAACGATCGCCGGCGCCGCCGCGGGCGGTCTCGGCGCCGCCACCGCCGCGGGAGTCCCGGCCGCGGTCGCGGGTGGTCTCGTCGGAGGTGCGATCGGCGCCCAGATCGGGGCGACGTCAGGCATCGCCGCCGGACAGATGGTCCCCGTCGTGGGGTGGGTCGCCGGACCCGCGGTGGGAGCCGTGGCCGGCGGCGCGATCGGTGCTGCCGCCGGAGCCGCTGCCGCCGGCATCCCGGTCGCGGTTGCGGCCGGCACCGTCGGGGCCCTCGCCGGCGGCGCCGCCGGCACCGCCTTCGGTGCCGGTGACACCCTCGACGAGCCGGTCGAGTTCGTGATCCCGGACGCCCCGGTGGTCGGCCCTGCCGCGATCACCGCCGCCACCGAGCAGGCCGTGGCCCAGGTCGAGACCGCGCCCGGCGGCCCCGAGGTCGTCGCGGCCGTGCGCGATGCCGCCGATGCTGCGCCGCAACAACTCTCGGCGTTGAATGCGGACGCGAACGCACAGGTCGCCGTCGCCCGGACAGCCGCGGTCGCGCACCCGGCCGGTGCGGATGCGGTGGCCCGGATCGAGACCGCGGGCGCCGACCTCGGGCGGGCCCTCCAGCCGGCCGCCGGGGCCGTCGCCGACGTCCTGGGCGCCGTGCACGCGGGCCTCGCCCCCTAGAAGGACGGACCCGAACGCGGGGTCCGGTGAGGAGACATCGTGGGTAGCCGACCGTCGTCGCCCTACAGCAACGACGCCTGGATGGCCGCAGGCGACCAGCCGTCGTCGGCCGATGTCCCGATCGCGGATCCCGCGGGTGTCGAGCGGTCGAGCGACCGGCACACGCCGTCGCATTCCGACGACGATGCCGTCGGCCCCTTCGGCGATCCGCTGCCGCCGGACCGCCCGCCCCGACGCCGACGCCGTGCACTGGTCGCGACGGTCGCCGTCGTCGTGGCCACGGCGGGCTGCGGCGCCGCCACCTTCCTCGCCCTGCGGCCGGGTGACGACCCGGAACCGGCTGCCGCGGTGGAGAGTCCGTGGTGCACCGGCCTCGCGGCCGGAGAGCCCGCGACACTCGACTCCCCCGATGCGGGCGCAGCCACCATCGCCGGCTTCGAGGACGCCTACTACCGGGCCCGCGACGGAGTCATGGCCCGGACCTTCGTCGCGACCGGCGCCCGCGTCGGTTCGGCCGAGCAGATAACCAAGGGAATCGCTCAAATCCCGGTCGGCACAACGCCTTGCGTGCTCACACGCAAGGCGGGGCCCGGCGCGTACGCGGTGGACCTGTTCGAGCGTCACCCGGACGGCTCCGCCGAGCACTACCGGCAGACGATCATGACCTCGCGCTCGGCATCCTCCCCCACCGGCGAGGCGATCGCCGCGATCAGCACCCGCGACGAATAGCCCACCCCCGACCTCCCCAACGTCACATCGGTTCGACTCACGCGAATCAACGTGACATTGGGGAGGTCCGAGTGGGGGGGGCGGGCCGCTAGGGCAACAGCCCACGCCGGCGCGCGGCGAACACCGCCTCCTGACGGCTGCTCACCTCGAGCTTTCCCATCAGGTTCCGCATGTAGGTCTTCACGGTTTCCACACTGAGCGACAGCCTCTCGGCGATCTCGGCGTTCCGGCAGCCGAGCGCGACGTGGGCGAGCACGTCCAATTCCCTGGGCGACAACACGATCGGCGGAGCACTTCCGACGGACGCGGTCAGCGAGCGCAGCGTCCGCTCGACCGCCCGCAACTGCTCCGCCACCGACTCGTCGGCGACCCGTTCAGCGATCGCCCTCAACGCCAGATAGCTCTCGGTGATGCGCTCCGACTCAGCTGTGCTGCGCCCGGGTCCGGTGGACTCGGCGGCGTTCGCAATCAGCCCGACCCGACGGTCCACCTCGTCTCGGACCTCGATCTCTCGGGCGAGCGTGTTCGCCGACCGCAGCACCGTGTCGGCCATCACGTCGCCGATCGGACGCCGCGACCGCAGCCCGCCGTAGATCGCGGCACGCGTCTGCCCGCGAACCACGACCGGCACGGACAGCAGCGACTCGATGCCCTCGCGCGCGACCTGCACGTCGTAGTCGTGGGTGATGTGGCTGGAATTGAAGTAGTCCGGAGCCGCCTCCGGCCGCTGTTCCGCGATCGCCCGACCGCCCAGCCCGCAGCGGGCGTCGATCGTCAGGCCGCGCAGAATCCGACTGCGGGTGCCCGCGAACCCCGACAACACCATCCGGCCGTTCGCCACCGATCCACCGAACAGGACCGGGAACGGCGTCGACGCGCGCATCGCACGCAACTCGCCGCGCAGCGCGTCCTCGTCGCTCGGTCTCAAGGTCTCGTTCATCTGCATACCCACTTCGTAGGGTAGCGGGCCGCGAGAGGAGGGCCATACCGTCGTCGGCGACCATCTGTAAGCCCCGTCACACGGAGTCGTCACATGCCCGCCGCACAGACCGCCAATCATTCCGAGCTCAGCCCGCTGCGCTTCCTCGAGCGCTCGGCTGCGGTGTTCCCCGACCGCACCGCGATCGTGCACGGCCACCGCCACTACACCTACCGCGAGTTCGGCGCGGAGGTCGAGCAGCTCGCCCACGCGCTGCGCGAGCGCATCGAGCCCGGCGACCGGGTGGCCTTCCTCTCCCCGAACACCCCCGAACTGCTGATGGCGCATTTCGCCGTGCCGCTGGCCGGTGGCGTGCTGATCGCGCTGAACTCACGGCTGGCCGGGCCGGAACTCGAATACATCCTCGACCACTCCGGCGCCCGCATCCTGTTCGTCGACGCCGAGTTCCTCGGGTCCGTCGCGACCGTGCGCGACCGGGTGCCCTCGGTCGGGGAGGTCGTCGAAATCCCCGATTCGACGATCACCCTCGACGCGCCGGTCGCCGGGGTCGCGACCGCGGTCTACGACGACTTCCTGCGCACCGCCGACGCGGCGAACGCCGAGCCGCTGGTGTGGGGCGTCGCCGACGAGCAGCAGCCCATCGCGATCAACTACACCTCCGGCACCACCGGGAAGCCCAAGGGCGTCATGTACTCCCATCGCGGGGCGTACCTGAACTCGCTCGGCGAGACCTTCCACAACGGGTTCACCGGCGCGACCAAGTACCTGTGGACGCTGCCGATGTTCCACTGCAACGGCTGGTGCACCCCCTGGGCGGTCACCGCCGCGGGCGGCACCCACGTGTGTCTGCGCGCCGTGCGGGCCGACGCGATCTGGGACGCCATCGACGACCTCGGCATCACCCATCTGTGCGGCGCCCCGACCGTCTGCTCGACCATCGCCGACGCCGACCGGGCGCATCCGCTGACCACTCCGCTGCGGATCACCACCGCCGGCGCGCCCCCGTCGCCCACGATCATCGGGAGACTCGAGTCGCTCGGCGTCACCGTCGTGCACGTGTACGGGCTGACCGAGGTGTACGGGCCGTACACGATCTGCGAGCCGCAGGAGTCGTGGGCCGCGCTGGATCCGGCCGAGCGTGCGGTCCTGATCTCGCGGCAGGGCGTCGGGATGCTGCAGGCGGAGACCGCCCGTGTGGTGGATCCGCAGATGCGTGACTTGCCCGCCGACGGCGTGTCGATGGGCGAGATCGTGCTGCGCGGCAACAACGTGATGCTCGGCTACTACCGGGACGAGGACGCGACCGCCGAGGCGTTCGCCGGCGGCTGGTTCCACACCGGCGACCTCGGGGTCATGCACCCGGACGGCTACATCCAGCTCAAGGACCGCGCCAAGGACATCGTCATCTCCGGCGGGGAGAACATCTCCACCGTCGAGGTGGAACAGGCGATCGTTTCCCATCCGGCGGTCGCGGACGTGGCGGTCATCGGCGTGCCCGACGACAGGTGGGGCGAGCGTCCGAAGGCATTCGTGCTGCTCCGGCCGGGTGCGACCGTCGGCGCGGAGGAACTCGTCGAGCACGCCCGCGGCCTGCTCGCCGGCTACAAGGTGCCCCGCGACATCGCCTTCGCGTCCGACCTCCCGCGCACCCCCACCGGGAAGATCCGGAAGAACGAGTTGCGGACCGCGACGAGCGTTGTTACCGGCACGTAGCAGAATGACCCCCCGAGACAAGACGACCGACACGGGTTTGGAGAGATGACAGTGGAGCTAGTCGGAGTGATCGGTGGCGGCACGATGGGTGCCGGCATCGCAGAGGTGTGTGCCAAGGCCGGAAGCTCGGTCCTCGTGCTCGAGACCAAGCAGGAGTTCGCCGACGCCGCCCAGGACCGCATCGCGAAGTCGATCTCGCGTGGCGTCGCCAAGGGCAAGATCACGCAGGAGGAGGCGGACGCCGCCATCGCCCGCGTGCGCGTCACCCTCGACATCGAGGAGTTCGCGGACCGCGACCTGGTCATCGAGGCCGCCCCTGAGATCGAGGCGCTCAAGTACGAGATCTTCGGCAAGCTCGACAAGATCGTCAAGCCGTCCGGCATCCTGGCGACCAACACCTCCTCGATCCCGGTCATCAAGGTCGCCGGCGCCACCTCGCGCCCCGCCCAGGTGGTCGGCGTGCACTTCTTCAACCCGGTGCCGGTGATGCCGCTCGTCGAGATCATCTCGACCCTGGTGACCGCGCCCGAGACCGCCGCCGCGGTCACCGAGTACGCCAAGAACACCCTGCGCAAGACCACCGTGCAGGCCGGCGACCGGTCCGGGTTCATCGTCAACGCGCTGCTCATCCCGTACCTCACGTCGGCTGTCCGGATGCTCGAGTCCGGCTACGCCACCGCCGAGGACATCGACGCGGCCATGAAGGGCGGCTGCGGCTACCCGATGGGCCCGCTGACCCTGCTCGACACCGTCGGCCTCGACGTCGCGCTGGCCGCGTCGGAGTCGCTGTACGGCGAGTTCGCCGAGCCGCACTACGCCCCGCCCGCCCTGCTGCGCCGGATGGTCGACGCCGGTCGCCTCGGCAAGAAGACCGGCCGCGGCTTCTACGACTACAGCTAGCCCCCGCCGCACCCCGATTTCGCCGCCCGCACCCGCAACTGCCGGTGCGGGCGTCGAACCGGGGTGCGGACGGTCACGGAACAAGTACCGTTCGACGCATGGACTCGCCCGCCGCGTCGGTCCGCCTGCGCTCGGCCACCGGTCGTGCGGTGGTACTCGCGACCGTGCTCGGGTCCGCCCTTGCGATGCTCGACGCCACCGTGGTCAACATCGCCCTCCCCCGGATCGGCGAGGATCTCGGCGCCTCCGTCGCTGGTCTGCAGTGGGTGCTCAGCGGCTACACCCTCACCTTGGCCTCGCTGATCCTGTTGGCGGGTGCACTCGGCGACCGACTCGGACGCCGCAAGGTGTTCGTCTGGGGCACCGTCTGGTTCGCGGTCGCCTCCGCCCTGTGCGGGCTCGCCCCGAGCATCGAGCTGCTGGTCGCCGCCCGCGTCCTGCAGGGCGTCGGGGCCGCGTTGCTCACGCCCGGCAGCCTGGCACTCCTCTCTGCGACGATCGACCCCGACGACCGGGGCGAGGCCATCGGATTGTGGTCGGGCCTCGGCGGGGTGGCCTCGGCCGCCGGACCACTGCTCGGCGGCTGGATCGTCGAGGTCGCCAGCTGGCGGGCCGTGTTCTGGCTCAACCTCCCGCTCGCCGCCGCGGTCGTGTGGGTGGCGGCGCGGCACGTGCCCGAGAGCCGCGACCCGCACCCGCAGGGGCGGCTCGACCTGCCCGGCGCCACGCTCGCCGCCCTGGCGCTGGCCTCACTCACCTACGGCCTGATCGCCGGGCTCTGGCTGGCGGTCGTCGCGGGCGCCGGTCTGCTCGTCGCGTTCGTGGTGGTGGAGGTCCGGTCCGACAATCCGCTGGTGCCCCCGTCGCTGTTCCGCTCCCGGGTCTTCACCGCCGCCAACCTGGTCACCCTCGCCGTGTACGCGGCGCTCGGCGGCGTGTTCTTCCTGCTGGTCCTGCAACTGCAGCTCGCGGTGGGGTTCTCGCCGCTGGCGGCCGGGCTTGCCACGCTGCCGATCACCGTGCTGATGCTGCTGCTCTCGGCACGAGCCGGACGGTTCGCCCAGCACCACGGCCCGCGACTGCCGATGACCGCGGGTCCGTTGATCGCCGCGCTCGGGCTGGTACTGATGCTGCGGATCGGGCCCGGGTCGTCGTACCTGCGCGACGTGCTGCCGGGGGTGATCGTGTTCGGCCTCGGGTTGTCGGCCCTCGTCGCTCCGCTGACCGGCGCAGTGCTCGCCTCGGTGTCGACGGACCGGGCCGGCATCGCCTCCGGCGTCAACAACGCGGTCGCCCGCAGCAGCCAGTTGCTCGCGGTTGCCGCGCTGCCGGGACTGGTCGGGATCGCGGGCACGAACTACACGGACCCGCAGGTCTTCTCGCACGGATTCCACGTCGCCATGCTGATCTGCGCGGCACTTCTCGTGATCGGCGCGGCCATCGCCGCCGTGATGATCCCGGCGGCGAGACCGGCTGCGGAGCCGCGGGACTCGATCGAATGCCAACCGCACTGCGACATCTCGGCGCCGGCGCTGGTGCCCGACGACGAGTCCTCGCTCGAGGATCGCTGACCCCTCACGCACGCGCGCGGTGGGCTGCCCCCTTTCCAAACGGGCCGCGGGCTGGAAACGTGACCGGTGGGCCTCGCACAGCGACGTCGGTGGGCAAGGCCCGGTGGACCGATTCCTCTCTGTGAAAGGACATCGTCATGCCCGAACGGTCGAGTTACGCGCAGGGCACCCCCTGTTGGGTGGATCTGTCGGCCAAGGATCCCGAGACCGCCAAGACCTACTACTCCGCCCTGTTCGGCTGGGATTTCGAGGACATGCCCAACCCCGGCGGGGGCGTGTACTCGATGGCACGGGTGCGCGGCAACTACGTCGCCGCGGTCGGCGGCCAACCGCCGGGCGTCCCCGACGGGACACCGTCGATGTGGAACACCTACCTCGCCACCGACGACGCCGACGCGACGACGGCCAAGGTCGCGGGCGCGGGCGGCCAGGTCCTGATGGGACCGGACGACGTCGGCGACGCGGGCCGGATGTCCTTCGTGGCGGACCCGACCGGCGCGGTGGTCGGGCTCTGGCAGGCGGGCAGGCACATCGGCGCCTCGCTGGTCGGTGACGCCGGCACCGTCGTCTGGAACGAACTGATCACCGCCGACCCCGACAAGGCGCTCGCGTTCTACGCCGCGGTTCTGGGCCTCGGCTCGTCCGTCGCGGAGATGCCGGGCGGCGAGAAGTACACGCTGCTGCAGGTAGGCGACGACCAGGTCGGCGGCTGCACCCCGCCGCGGATGCCGCAGGTACCCACCCACTGGCACGTCTACTTCGCCACCGACGACACCGACGCCACGGTCGAGGCGTCGAACGCGGCCGGCGGCAGCGTGATGGCCGAGCCGTTCGACGTTCCGACCGTCGGACGAATGGCCGTGCTCTCCGATCCGACGGGTGCCGTGTTCAGCGTGATGCGGCCGACGCCCCCACAGTCGTAGGGGCTGGACGTGGCACTCGAATGGCTCGCGCTCGCCCGCCGGGCGATGCAGGAGTTCGGTTCGCGGGTCGACGCCGTCACCGACTGGGAGGCACCGACCCCTGACACCGAGTGGGACGTGGCCGACCTGGTGCGGCACGTCGTCGTCGAGCAGCAGTGGATTCCGCCGCTGCTGAGCGGCCTGACCCTCGCGGAGGCCGGCGATCGGGTGCGTCCGCTCGGGGCCGACCTGGCCGCGGAGTGGCACCGCTTCGCCGGTCTGGCGGCCGCGGCCTGGGAGGTGGCACCGCCGGCGGCCCCGGTGCACCTGTCGTACGGGACCGTCACGGTGGAACACTATCTGCGCGAACAGGTTTCCGACATCACCATCCACAGCTGGGACCTCGCCCGCGCGGCGGGCCTGGACGAGACGCTGGACCCCACGCTGGTCGAGGCGGTGTGGGAGGTGCTCGATGCCCAGCGCGAGATGCTGAGCGCCAGTGGACTGTTCGCCGCACCCGTCGAGGTGTCCGTGGACGCTCCCCTGCAGACCCGACTGCTGGCGCTGACCGGCCGCGATGCCGATTCGACGCGCCGCACGGACCCGACCGGAGGATGATGAGCAGCGTGTCCCAGGATCCGAACGGCCCCGACATCAAACCCCGCAGCCGTGACGTCACCGACGGCCTCGAGAAGACCGCCTCGCGCGGCATGCTCCGCGCGGTGGGGATGGGCGACGACGACTGGGGCAAGTCCCAGATCGGCGTCGCGTCCTCGTGGAACGAGATCACGCCCTGCAACCTGTCCCTCGACCGCCTCGCCAAGGCCTCCAAGGACGGCGTCCACGCGGCGGGCGGCTATCCGCTCGAATTCGGCACCATCTCGGTCTCCGACGGCATCTCGATGGGCCACGAGGGCATGCACTTCTCGCTCGTCTCCCGGGAAGTCATCGCCGACAGCGTGGAGACCGTCATGCAGGCAGAGCGACTCGACGGCTCGGTGCTGCTCGCCGGCTGCGACAAGTCGCTGCCGGGGATGCTGATGGCGGCCGCCCGCCTGAACCTGGCCAGCGTGTTCCTCTACGCGGGCTCGATCCTGCCCGGGATCGCCAAGATGTCCGACGGCTCCGAGCGTGAGGTCACGATCATCGACGCGTTCGAGGCCGTCGGAGCCTGCTCCCGCGGGCTGATGAGCCGGGAGGACGTCGACTCGATCGAACGCGCCATCTGCCCGGGCGAGGGCGCCTGCGGCGGCATGTACACCGCGAACACCATGGCCAGTGCGGCCGAGGCGCTCGGCATGTCGCTGCCCGGCAGCGCCGCGCCGCCGGCCACCGACCGTCGGCGCGACGGGTACGCCCGGCGCAGCGGCGAGGCCGTCGTGGAGATGCTGCGCCGCGGAATCACCACCTCGGACATCCTCACCAAGGAGGCCTTCGAGAACGCGATCGCGGTGGTGATGGCGTTCGGCGGATCCACCAACGCGGTGCTGCACCTGCTCGCCATCGCACACGAGGCGCACGTCGACCTGACCCTCGACGACTTCCGCCGCGTGGGGGCGAAGGTCCCGCACCTCGCCGACGTCAAACCGTTCGGCAGCCACGTGATGGTCGACGTCGACCACATCGGCGGTGTCCCCGTCGTGATGAAGGCGCTCCTCGACGCCGGCATGCTGCACGGCGACTGCATGACCGTCACCGGCGCGACGATGGCCGAGAACCTCGCCCACATCGCCCCGCCCGACCCGGACGGGAAGGTGCTGCGGGCGATGAGCGATCCGATCCACCCGACCGGTGGCATCACCATCCTCTCAGGTTCTCTGGCACCGGGCGGCGCGGTGGTGAAGTCGGCAGGCTTCGAGTCCGACGTGTTCACCGGCACCGCAAGGGTTTTCGATCGCGAAAGGGCCGCTCTCGATGCGCTCGAGGACGGCACGATCACCGCCGGCGACGCCGTGGTGATCCGGTACGAGGGCCCCAAGGGCGGACCCGGCATGCGGGAGATGCTGGCCATCACGGCAGCGATCAAGGGCGCCGGACTCGGCAAGGACGTGCTGCTGCTGACCGACGGGCGGTTCTCCGGTGGCACCACGGGCCTGTGCGTCGGCCACGTCGCACCCGAGGCGGTGGACGGCGGGCCGATCGCATTCGTGCACTCCGGCGACCGGATCCGGCTCGACGTCAGCAGCGGCACCCTCGACCTGATGGTCGACGCCGACGAACTCGACCGGCGCCGGCAGGGCTGGGAACCGTTGCCGCCCCGCTACACCCGCGGCGTCCTCGCCAAGTACGCGAAGCTGGTCGGGTCGGCGTCGAACGGGGCGGTGTGTGGCTGAGCACGCGAGCGAACGGCGGCAGGCCCGCGAGTTCGCGATGATCCAGGCGGAGGTCGAGCGGAACCTGCTCGGCGGCGAGATGAAGTACACCCGGGAGCAGGTCGCCGAACTGTCGGGCATACCGCTCGAACGGGTGCAGCGACTGTGGGTGGCCATGGGGTTCGCCGCCGACGTGGGCGCCGACGCGACCATGTTCACCGACGCCGACGTCGAGGCGCTGAAGGGCATCACCTCGCTCGTGGACCGCGGCATCATCGACCCCGACCTCGAGGTGTCCGTGACCCGCGCCCTGGGGCAGGCATTTTCACGCCTCGCCGAGTGGCAACTCGGACTGCTCAACGGTCACATCCTGGACCGGCTCGAACACCGCGACTCCGACGAACCCGCCGACGTGCACGCGGTCGCGGCCCAGGCCACCCTCGTCGCCGAACAGATGCTGCCCACCCTGCAGAGCCTGCAGTCGTACGTGTGGCGCAGGCACCTGGCGTCGAATGCCGCCCGGTTCCTCGACAATCGCGGCGAGGAGGTGGACAGCCGCAACCTGGTGATCGGATTCGCCGACATGGTCGGCTACACCAGCCTCACCCGCCGTATCGACATCACCGAACTCACCGAACTGCTCGAGTACTTCGAGTCCACCGTCACCAACGTGATCAGCCAAGGCCACGGCTGGGTCATCAAGAACGTCGGTGACGAGGTCATGTTCGCCGTCGAGGACCCCGCCGACGCCGCCTCGATCGCGCTCGCCCTGCAGGACGCCGCGGCCAGCACCGAGGAACTACCGAACCTGCGGGTGGGCCTGGCTCGCGGCGAGGTCCTGGTCCGTTTCGGTGACGTCTACGGCTCGGTGGTGAACATCGCTGCGCGCCTGACCAGTTCGGCCAGACCCGGCACCGTGCTCGTCGATTCCGCACTGGCCGACGCACTCGGCAGCAACCCGCGGTTCCACCTCCGGTCGTTGCGCTCGCTGCGTGTCCGCGGGTTCAGCCGACTGAAGGCCTACGCGCTGCGACGGGCACACGGAGCCTGAGCCGGCCGACGCCGGGCGACGCCGGGCGTCAAATCTGTATTCACCGGCCCGCCACCTCGGACCTGCACACTGCGGCGCATGCCAGCAGTACGCCCCCCGGTTGCGCCGCTCCGCGGCCGGTACATTTGTCTCGAACCCCTCTCTCCCGCAGAGCTTCCCGAGCTCCGCACGGCGATCGCGCACCCCCGTGTGTTCGCGGGCGGCTTCGGCGGAGGCAGCGCGGGCTTCCGAGCCGACCGGGACGACTTTCTGGCCTGGGCGGGGCAGTACCTGCAGTTCGACCGCTGCAACGTCTACGGGGTACGGATCCGCGGTGGCGCGCACGACGGCACCCTCGTCGGCACCACCTCTCTCGGCAATTTCGACGAGGCCACCGAATCCGCCCACATCGGCTGGACCGCCTACGACCCCCGGGTCTGGGGCAGCGCGGTCAATCCCGAGGCGAAGCTGCTGCTGTTCGGGCTCGCCTTCGAGAGCGGCTTCGGCCGCGTCAAGATCCAGGCGGACGCGGCGAACGCCCGCTCGCGTTCGGCCATCGAGCGGCTCGGCGCCGTGCTCGAGGGCGTGCTCAGGCGGGACAAGCGGAGAGCGGACGGCGAGTGGCGCGACACCGCGATCTACTCGGTGCTCCGCGCGGAATGGCCCGTAGTGGGGGCCGGACTGCACGCACGGCTCGATGCGCTCGGAGGCGAACCCATCGGTTACCGCACCGTCGACGAAGCGCTGACCGCCTGACCGATCGCGCAGCGGACGCCGTGTTCACCCCTGCCCGCGCAGTCGCTCCTGTTCCGCCTCGAACCGTCCCTGGTACTCCGAGGCCAGGTCGCGCAGCGCTCCCGCGCAGTCCCCGGTGAACGCGGGTCCGTGCATCAGCCCGAGCGTGGACGGCTCGAGGTCCGCCAGCGACCGGATCGTCGGGCCGAGGGCCGGAGTCAATGCCGTTGCGTGGCCCAGATCCTCCCCTGCCAGGGCCGGGCCGACGATCTCGCCGTCGCTCACCTCGGGATGCCGGCCGAAGGCCGTGAACAGGTCGCCGCACAGCAGCGTCGCCGTCGACTCCTCGAACACCAGGCACGCGTCCCAGCCGTGCGGCACGTGCGGGGTGTCGATGTGCCGCACCCGCCGCTCACCGACCTCCAGCACCTCGCCGTCCTGCAGGGGTCGCGGCGGCCGGTCGGCCAGGTCTCCCACCTGGACGAAGCACGACAGTGCGCCGTGGGCGACCTGGGCGTGCGGGGCGGCGGCGAGCCATGAGTTCATCGATCCGCACTCGTCGGCCTCGACGTGCCCGAACGCGAGCCATCGGAGCCGGTCGAGCGGGACCACCCGCTGGACGGCCGCCGACGTGCTCGGGAACAGCGCACGCTGACCCATGTGGAAGAGCAGCGGTTCGTCACCGTCGATCAGGTACTGGTTCATCACCAGGTTGGCGTCGTCGACGTACGTCGAGAATCGAAAGATGCCCGGTGCGATCTCGGTCGTAGTGGTGTCCATGTCCGGCTCCGCTCAGATCACGACCCCCTCGACCTTCACACTGCCTCGCGGCGAGCCCTCCACGCAAGAGTCGCTAGCGGAACGCCGAGGATCCGGTCAGTGCCTGGCCGATCACGAGCTGGTGCATCTCCGAGGTTCCCTCGTAGGTGAGCACCGACTCCAGATTGTTGGCGTGCCGGATCACCGGGTACTCGAGAGTTATGCCGTTGGCGCCCAGAATGGTTCGGCACTCCCTGGCGATGGCGATGGCCTCCCGAACGCTGTTCAGCTTGCCGAGACTGACCTGCTCGGGTCGCAGCGCGTGGCGATCCTTGAGCCGGCCGAGGTGCAGCGCCAGCAACTGCCCCTTGCCCAGCTCGAGCGCCATGTCGGCGAGCTTGGCCTGGGTCAGCTGGAAGGCCGCCAGCGGCCGGTCGAACACCTCGCGCGAGCGCGCGTAGTCGATCGCGGTCTCGAGGCAGTCCCTGGCGGCGCCGAGTGCGCCGAACACGATGCCGAACCGGGCCTCGTTGAGACAACCGAGCGGACCGGACAAACCCCGCGCCTCGGGCAACATCGCCGACGCGGGCAACCGGACGTCGTCGAGGACGAGTTCCGCGGTGACCGAGGCCCGCAGCGAGAGTTTGTGTTCGATCTCGGGCGCGCTGAAGCCGGGAGTGTCGGTGGGCACCACGAAGCCGCGGATCCCGTCGTCGGTGCGCGCCCACACCACGGCGACGTCGGCCACCGATCCGTTGGTGATCCACATCTTGGTTCCGTGCAGGATCCAGTCGTCCCCGTCGCGGCGGGCGTGGGTACGCATCCCCGCGGGGTTGGACCCGAAGTCCGGCTCGGTGAGCCCGAAGCAACCGAGTGCCTCACCGGCCGCCATCGGCGGCAGCCAGCGCTGCTTGTGTTCCTCGGACCCGTACCGGTGGATCGCGAACATGGCCAGCGATCCCTGCACCGAGACCAGGCTGCGGATCCCGGAGTCGGCGGCCTCGAGTTCGAGGCACACCAGCCCGTACGCGGTGGCGGCCATGCCCGCGCACCCGTAGCCGTCGAGGTGCATGCCGAGGACCCCCAGTTCGCCGAGTTCACGGGCCAGCTCCCGAACCGGGAGCCGGCCGGCCTCGAACCAGTCGGCGATGTGCGGGCGGATCCGATCGGCCGCGTACCTCCGGACGGTGTCGCGGATCTGTCGTTCCTCGTCCGAGATCAGCGACTCGAGCGCGAACAGCTCTGCGACGGACTGGGTTTGCGCCATCCTCGGATCCTTTCGTCGATCAGGCGCCGTCCGCACCGAGCGATTCGAGGGCACTCTTCGCCTCGGCCAGTTGACGACTGAGCTCCTCAACACGCTGCGCCGCCGCCTCGCGGGCCGCGGAGAGCACCGCGGCGACCGCCTGCTGCGCGGTGGCGTCACCGAGTTCGGCGACGGCGCGCTCGACCGCATCCGCCGACACCGGCGCGGCCTTACCCGGACGGCGCTCGCCGTGCGTGACTGTGACCGTCCACTCGTTGCCTGCCTCCGCGTGCAGCGTGACGCTGACGCTCGAGGGGTCCTTCGCGCGACGCGCTCGCTTGACGGGGGCCGGCGTGCTCGCGCCGGCGGTGTCGGTGCTGGGTGTGGTCACGGGCGCCTTCGGTTGTGCGGTGAGGGTGGTTGCGGCGGGCGGCTCGGCCGCCGGTGCCACGGCCTTCGGTGCCACGCTCCTCGGCGCGGAGGCCTTCGGAGCCGCGGCCGCCCGCGACGCGGCGGCCCGAGCCTCCACCTCCTTGACGGTGCTCGAGCGCGGCTTCGCGGCCGACGGGGTCGCCGACTTCGCCGGGGCCGGCTTCGCCGACGTGCGGGTCAGACGCAATTCGTCTGCCTCGTAGGGCAGTTCGTCGTTGACACCCTTCGGCCGGATCAGCACGGTGCTGCCGTCGATCGACACCACCTTCGCCGAGCACCCGGCGGGAATCCCGAGGCTCGGCGTGGCGTCGATCAGGTAGACGGTGGCGCGCTTGCCCGCGGCCAGTGCTTCGGAGAGATTGTTCAGGTCCTGCTCGGTGAGATGGTCACCGCTGCGTTTACGAGGTGGCATCTGCGGCTAGATCGGCCTGAAGCCTGCACCGACACCGCCGTTGGCGTTGATGTCGTTCATGATGCTGTCGAGGTTGGTACCGAGTTCCGGGCCGAGGCACGCGAATCCCACATAGGCGTTCACCATGCCGACCAGAGTAGTACCGCGTACGACGGGACTTCCCGAGTCACCCTCGATAACGCACATCTGGGTCCAGGTCTCGTGCGACTGCAGCAGGTCACCCCAGGCGATGCCGCACGTGTTGCCCGTGCGCAGGCCCTCCTTGCAGACCACGTCCGGGAAGCTCGCGGGCGCACCGATATTGGTGATGGTGACCTTGCCGACGTGGTTGACCGGCGCGACCTTCGCCGGGTCGAACTGGATCACCGCGTAGTCGAGATCGGGGTTCTTGCCGACGATGTGGCCCACGACGCCTGCGTCCTCGCGGTACTCCGGCACGATCGCGCCCCCGGGCTCGCCGCAGTGACCGGCGGTGATACCGACGAGTCTGCCCGCGTTGTCGTGCCCGATGGTGGTCAGTGTGCACAGGGCTTCGTTGGCGATGATCATCCCGGAGCCGCCACCGAGCACCGCCGGCGATGCGGCGGCCGCAGGGCCGACACCGAGATACCCGAGAGCGGCCGCCGCCATCGCGATCAGCACTACGAGCTTCTTGGCCATGTTCGTCCCTCCCGGAGGGGTTCGCCCTCGCAGGCGACCGCCGTGCGCGGTGCGGATCGGACACCCACTACGAGCGGACCTGCGTTTGCGATCTGTGGCGTGCGCTGAGTTGATGCGCAGGATCCAGTATCCGCGCCCTCGGCCGTCCCGCGCACGCGAACGGGTCGATTGATCGACCGACGGCGTCAACGAGCGGCGGCGCGCGCGGCCAGGAAGTCGTCCACGATGCGCCCGCAGGCGTCCGACCCCAGCGGAGGCAGCGTCGCCAACTTGGTGAACACGAGCGGTCCGAGCAGCTGCGACAGCGCCAACTCGTAGTCGACTCCCGCGAGCAGGTCCCGACCCGCGGGGCTCGCGAACACCCGGTCGAACGGCGCCCGGTACTGCTCGGCGATCTGGCGACGGAGCGAGCGCAGCTCGGGGCGGTCGGCCGGGTCGCCGGCCTCGCCGAGCCCCGGCCCCATGCCCAGCCAGCACATCGCGGTCAGCTGCATCGGGGCCTCCTCGATCAGCCGGGCCTGACGGGTGAGCAGCGAGACCAGCTGGTCACGCAGGTCCAGACCGTCCGGGACGGACGAGGCGGGCGGGATGAGCCGGCAGAAGGCCGCGGCGAGCAACTCGGTGCCGCTGTCGAAATGCCGGTAGAGAGTTGCGCGCGCGACCTTGGCCGCCCGGGTGACCGCGTCGATGGTGACGGCCTCCACACCGCCCCGCGCGAGGAGCGCGGTCGCCGCGTCGAGCAGCCGTGCCCGCGAGCGGGCCTTGCGTGGGTCCTCGCGCGGATCGGCGTCCACGACATCTGCCCGGTCCATGTCACCTCCGAACGAATCTCGGGGTTGTGAAACCCCCGTTCTACAAACAATACTGACAGTCTCGTTTGCATCGGGGGAGGCCACGCATGACCGCACGCACCGAATCCGGCGGCATCCGCATGTCGGCCCGCGAGGTGTGGACTCTGACGGTGGTGTGTTCGGCGGTGGCGATGGTGATCGCCGCGGCGGCCGCCCTGAACTCGGCCCTGCCGGCGATGGCGCTCGAGACCGGGGCGACCCAGAGCCAGCTGACGTGGATCGTCGACAGCTACACCCTCACGCTCGCCGCTCTGCTGCTGCCCGCGGGCGCGCTCGGCGACCGGTTCGGACGGCGCGGCGTGCTCCTGGCGGGACTCGCGATTGTCGCGGTCGCGTCCGCCGGACCGGTGTGGCTCGACTCCCCGACGTGGCTGATCGCGTTCCGGGCCGTCGGCGGAATCGGCGCGGCGCTGGTGATGCCCGCGACGCTGTCCCTGCTCACCGCGACCTTCCCGCCCGAGCATCGGGCCCGCGGCGTCGCGATCTGGTCGGGTGTCGCCGCATCCGGAGGGATCGCCGGCCTGCTGGTCTCCGGACTCCTGCTCGAGCACTGGTCGTGGCAGTCGATCTTCGTGGGGTTCACCGGCGTGTCGGTGGCCCTGTTCGCGGTCTCGTGGACCATCACCCCGTCCCGGGAGGACCGTCCCCCACGCTTCGACCTGCCCGGCGCCCTGCTGGCGGTCGTCGCGGTCGGGTCGTTCGTGCTCGGCATGCTCGAGGGACCGATCCGCGGCTGGACCGATCCGCTCCCGATGACGGCGCTCGTCGTCGGCGTGCTGTGCGCGGCCGTGTTCACGGTCGTGGAGCTGCGGCGGGCCGAACCGCTGCTCGACGTGCGACTGTTCCGCAACCGGGAGTTCGGCGCCGGCGCCGCCTCGATCACACTGCAGTTCCTCGCCTCGTTCGCGCTGTTCTACCTGATCGTGCAGTACATGCAGCTCGTACTCGGGTACAGCCCGCTGCAGTCCGGACTCGCACTGGCACCGATGATCGTGCCGACGATGCTGCTCTCGGCCGCGATCCCGTGGCTGCTGCCCCGGGTGGGTTTGCGGTGGCTGAGCGTGGCCGGTCTCGTGTGCGCCGGCCTGGGCATGTTCGTGTTCGCCCGGGTCGACGCCGACAGCGGCTACGGCGCCACCGTCCTCGCCCTGCTGATCTACTCGGTCGGCGTCGGATTGTGCACGGCACCGGCGACCCACGCGATCGTCGACAACACCCCCGACGACAAGCAGGGCGTGGCCTCGGCCGTCAACGACACGACTCGTGAGATCGGGGCCGCTGTCGGCATCGCACTCGCGGGCAGTCTGCTCGCCGCGACCTACAGCCGGGGGATCGAGCCTGCCGTGCAGGCCGTGCCGGAGCCGGCGAAGGAACCGGTCGGTTCGTCACTCGCCGCGGCGCTGCAGGTCGCGAAGATGGCCGGGCCTCCAGGTGATCAGCTCGCCGCGTTCGCGCGATCGGTCTTCATGGACGGGATGTCCGACGCGGCGCGCGCGCTGGGCGCGATCTTGCTGGTGGCCGCCGTCGTGGTCGGGGTCTGTGCGCCCGGACGGAAGCACCCCGACGCCGAGATCCCGGACGACAGTTCGGATCTCGTCTCGCTCACCGACCGCGACTGAGGGCCGTCCGGCGGCCCGTCAGCCGGCGACGGTGAGGACCAACAGCGCGACGTTGAGGGCGACGATCACCGCGGTCGCCGACCAGGCCGCGATCGTGGTGCCGCGGCGGTTGACGTGCTCGCCCATCAGCCCGGTCTCGGACGTCATGCGGACCAGCGGAATCAGCGCGAAGGGAATGCAGAAGCTGAGCACCACCTGACTGATCACCAGTGACATCGTGGGGTCCGCGCCGATCGCGAGGATCACCAGCGCAGGAATCAGCACGAGGATCCGCCGGAGCAGCATCGGGATGCGGAAGTGCAGCAGCCCCTGCATGATCTCGGCGCCGGCCGCGCAGCCCACCGAGGTGGACGCGAGACCGGAGGCGAGCAGGCCGACCGCGAAGATCACCGCGACGGACGGGCCGAGCGCGGAGGAGATCGCGGCGTGCGCACCCTCTATGGTGTCGGTCCCGTCGACCCCGCGCAGCGCCGCGGCGGCGAGCAGCAGCATCGCGATGTTCACGGTGCCGGCGACGACCAGCGCCGCGCCGACGTCGAGCTTGGTCGCCTTGAGCAGTCGCGGCAGCAGCGCGGCCTTGATTCCGCGGCCGTGCCGGTCTCGCGCGAGCGCGGAGTGCACGTAGATCGCGTGCGGCATCACGGTCGCACCGAGCATGCTGGCCGCGAGCAGGACCGTCTCGGTTCCCTCGAACCGCGGTACGAGACCCGCGATCGCGTCCCGCCCGGAAACGTCGGTGAACGCCAGGCCGCTGACGAAGCCGAGGGTGATGATCGCGAGCAGGCCCATCACCACGAACTCGAAGGTCCGCTGGCCGCGGGCCTGGGTGGAGAGGATGGCCATCGACACCGCGCCGGTGATCAGGCCACCGAGCGGCAGCGGCACACCGAAGAGCAGGTTCAACGCGATCGCACCGCCGATCACCTCGGCGAGATCGGTCGCGACGGCGGCCAGTTCGGCCTGCAGCCAGAACGCCTTGCGCTGGGCGGGGCGCAGCCGCTCGCCGAGCAGTTCGGGCAACGAGCGTCCCGTCACCAGACCGAGCTTCGCCGACAGGTACTGCACGAGTACCGCCATCGCGTTGGCCATCACGAGCACCCAGATCAGCAGGTAGCCGTACTTGGCACCGGCGGTCAGGTTGGCGGCGACGTTGCCGGGGTCGACGTAGGCGATGGCCGCGACGAACGCCGGACCCACCAGCGCGATGAGGCGTCCGAGGCCCGGCCCCCTGCGCGCGGGCGGGGTCGTGAGATCGACCGTGCGCACACTTTCCACGTTCAACCTCCGCAGCTGGACCCCTATTTGCCTCACCATATCAAGAAGTTCGGTAACCCAAACTTTTCCACTCGACGCTGCGCGTGGTGACAGTTGTCACAGGAGGTCGACGCGGGTACAGTCGCATTACCTGTTACTCGTTGTTACATAAACGCCGGTTGGCATGACCGAGCCTGACGGCATGAACGAAGGGCCGACATGACCACCGCTCTCCCCGTGCAGCGCCCCGCAGTCTCCGATCGCGAGGAGACCGCCCGCCGACTGCTGGCGTCCTCCGCCCGCAAGTCGTACGACCCGATGATCGAGGTCGACTGGGAGGCGCCGCTGCCGGAGGACAAGTTCGGACTGACGCCCGAGTGGAGCACCCTCTACGGCACCGCACTGTGGGACGAGATGACCATGGCGCAGCAGGTCGAGCTGACCAAGCACGAGGCCGCCAGCGTCTCGAGCGTCGGCCTGTGGTTCGAGATCCTGCTCATGCAGATGCTGCTGCGCGATGTCTACGGCCGCGACAAGCACTCCCGCCACGTCCAGTTCGCCCTCACCGAGGTCGCCGACGAATGCCGCCACTCGGTGATGTTCGCCCGCGCCGGTGAGCGCTTCGGCATGCCGAGCTACGGACCGCACCCCGTCATCCACAAGCTCGGCCGGATCTGGGGCAGCTACTTCCGCGGCGCCAACGCCTACGCCAGCGTGATGGCCGCCGAGGAGATCCTCGACATGATGCAGCGCGATTTCATGAAGGACGAGCGCGTCCAGCCGGTCACCCGCACAGTCAGCAAGATTCACGTGCTCGAAGAGGCCCGGCACATCCGGTTCGCGCGCGAGGAGGTGGGCCGGCGCCTGCAGGGCGCGAGCCGGGCCCGGCTCGCCGTGGAGCGGGTCAACACCGCCGTCGTCGTCTACTTCGTCATGAAGTCGATGATCCGCAAGGACGTCTATGCGAACGCCGGCCTCGACCCGCAGCGGGCGATCGCCGAAGCCAGGAACAACAAGCACTACAAGGACACGGTCCGCAAGTCCGGCGCCAAGCTGATGCACTTCCTCACCGAGTCCGGCCTCGTCGGCGGCCCCAGCAAGATCCTGTACAAGCGGGTCAACCTGCTCTGACGGTGGTGCCGCCCCCACTTCCCAGCTCCTGCATCGAGGAACAACTCCCATGGCATACGTGATCACCCAGGCCTGCTGCAACGACGCGTCCTGCGTTGCGACCTGTCCGGTCAACTGCATTCACCCCACACCGGACGAGGCGCAGTTCGCGACCACCGAGATGCTGTACATCGAGCCCGACACCTGCATCGACTGCGGCGCCTGCGTGGACGCCTGCCCGGTCGCGGCGATCTTCCCGAACGACGAGCTCAGCGAGTCCGACGCCCGGTATGCGCAGATCAATGCGAACTACTACGACAAATACCCCCTGCGGGACGGTTGGAAACCGCTGCAGCCGACCGAGGCGAAGCGAACCGACCTCGGGACGCTGCGGGTGGCGATCGTGGGTGCGGGCCCCGCCGCCTGCTACGCAGCGGAGGAACTGCTCATCCACTCGGACGTCGAGGTGGAGATGTTCGAGAAGCTGCCGACCCCGTGGGGCCTGATCCGGGCCGGCGTCGCGCCGGATCACCCGGGCACCAAGGTGATTGCCGAGGCATTCGACTGGACCGCCGCCAAGGACGGCTTCCAGTTCCACCTCGGCGTGGAGATCGGAAAGCACCTCACCCACGAGGACCTGCTGGCCAACCACCACGCGGTGATCTACGCGGTCGGTGCGTCCGGCGACCGTCGGCTCGACATCCCGGGCGAGGATCTGCCGGGCAGCCACGCCGCGACCGAGTTCGTCGCCTGGTACAACGGACACCCCGACTACGCGAACGCCCGGTTCGACCTGTCCGGTGAGCGCGCCGTCATCGTCGGCAACGGCAACGTGGCGCTCGACGTGGCCCGCGTCCTCACCATGAACGTCGACGAGCTGGCGAAGACCGACATCGCCGACCATGCACTGGAGGCACTGCGCCACAGCAATATTCGCGAAGTGGTCCTGCTGGGCCGACGCGGACCCGCACAGGCGGCGTACAGCACCCCGGAGTTCCTCGCACTCGGCGACCTGGCCGGGGTCGACGTCGTCCTCGACCCCGCCGAACTCGAACTCGACGAGGCGACGGCCGGGCAGCTCGCGAGGGGTGAGCTGGAGCCGTCGACGGCGTTCAAGGTGCGGCTGGCACGCGAGTTCTCCGAACGGACAACCGATCCCGATCACAAGCGGATCGTGTTCCGGTACCTGGCGTCACCGACCGCGGTGCTCGGCGCCGACAGTGCCGACGCCGTCACCGTGGTGCGCAACGAACTCGTCGCCGGCGACCACGGCACGCTGAGCGCCCGGCCGACCGGGGCCACCGAGACCGTCCCGGCCTCGCTGGTGTTGCGGTCCATCGGCTACCGCGGGGTCCCGGTACCGGGCGTCCCGTTCGACGAGCGCCGCGGCACGATCCCCAACGACCGCGGCCGGGTACTGACGAGTCCGGACGGCTCGGTGCTCGACGGCGTGTACGCCACCGGCTGGATCAAGCGCGGGCCGTCCGGCGTCATCGGCACCAACAAGTCGTGCGCCAAGGACACCGTCGCCCGACTGCTCGAGGACTTCCAGGCGGGTCGCCTGGTCCGACCGGTCGGTAACCGCAAGGAGCTGACGAAGCTCGTCGGGCAGCGTCAGCCGGACCGCATCGACTACCGCGGCTGGCGGGCCATCGACGCGGCCGAACGGTCCCGCGGGGCGGCCACGGGGCGGCCGCGGGTCAAGTTCACCGACGCCGACCAGATGCTGGCCGCTGCCAGGTCTCGTCGCCGAGCGGTGAGCCTCGCCTCCATCACGTCGAATATTAGCTAGATACTTGCCTCAAAGTCGGAAGCGAAGCTAAGGTTTGCTCGTCCGTTTCCGCCTCCTGGGTTGAATCGGCGTCAGTCCCGCTGGCAGACCCCCGAATCCGCCCAGCGGGACTGAACCTTAGCTGTCATCGACCTCGCAAGGCTCCCGGTTCGATGCACGTTGGTAATCTTTCAGCTATATAAGCCTCTGACGTTGCGTCGCCACGGTGACGCCCCGACTGCGCTGACGGGCCACGACACCAGAGGAGCAACGATGAGGATTCCGCTGTGGATCGGCGGCCCGATCATCGTTGCCGCCTCGGCCGTCGACACCGCACTCGAACTCCAGGCCCGCACAGTCGGCTCCCTGACGCGAGCCATGATGCGTGGGATGGGAGCCGAGCTTCCTGAACCGTTGTCACAAGACGCGGTGGACGCACCCAGGTAGTGGCGGCATGCCCACCGCTCACCCCGACGACCCCGTGTTCGCACGGGACACGCTGGGGCCGTGGATCATCGACCCGGAAGCGTCCGACGAGCCGGACGACGCCGTGATGCGCAGACACCGAATTGCCGTGCCGCTGCATCGCGGAGTACGCGGGGATCGAAGCGGAACTGCTCACCTCATCGCTACTCCCCCAGGCTGATTCGCGTCCGACCCGGAGGACATTAGCTGATGTAACAATTTGGCTCTGCGACTGGATATCCAGCGCTGTGAGCCTACGTATCCGTCGCAGTGACCTTCGAGCAGTCCGTCTTCGCACGCCGGCCCTCTGCGGGGCGGTGACGGCGGCTCTGCTGGTATCCGCCCCTGCCGCAACGGCCGACCCCACCTCCGACGCTCCGCCGGCCTGCGTGCCGTTCGGCACCGCGCAGGTGCCGCCGGGGCTTCCGTCGCTGGGCGGTCGCGACGGGCTTTCCGGCTTGCCGGTGTTCACCGGTAGCGCCGCCCCTTCCAGCATCGAACTACGAACGCAGACCACGCAGTTCAACAAGTTCTGGGACTACTCGCTCGTCGACCACGCGCTGTTGACGCGCCCCCGGGTGTGGAACGGCCCCAACCCCGAGCCGTGGCGATACGCGCCACTGCCGGAATGCATGCGGGATCGTCTCGTCGGGATCTCGGTCGACGACGACGAGCTGGTCGCCGTCGACGAGTCCGGCTGGATCTACACCATGGACAACGCCTCGCAGGCCCCGGCTCTCTGGAATTGGACATCGGCGTTCGGTGCCCCCCTGTGGACTGGCAAGGGCAAGCGGCTACCCGGCGGGGATCCGGGCACCTGGGCGCTGAGTGTCGGCTCGCCGTGGGACAACCAGACCTACACGGACGTCGCGGGCCGGATTCACTACTTCGGGTTGGCGAAGATGACGATGGTTCCCGCGCTGACCGGAGACGGCAGCCGCATCACCTACGCGGACCCGTGGCTACCCGACGACCCCAGCTACGAGATCGGCGGTCCCGTCGGGGGGCGCTTCCGGTCGGTCGCGCTGTCGTCGTCTGCCTCGACGACGTTCGTGACGAACATGTACGGCGACATGTACACCCGCAACTACGACATCGACGGCACGGGTGGGGATTCGGTGTTCTTCCGCTACAGCTGGGATGACCAGACGGGCAAGCCCACCGCCCCCAACTCCGCCTTCGAAGCGTGGTTCAAGAACTACGCCGCGATCCAGTTGCCTGCGCAGGACTGGGTGCACCAGCCCAAGATCCCGGGCGAGATCACCTCGGCGATCAGCGTGCACTCCACCGGGGTCGGTCCGAATCGGCGGGAGCTGCGCGTGGCCGGCAAGAAGGACGGACGCACCGGGTTCTGGCACAAGGACCTGACCGCCCCGGTGTGGGAGTTCACCCCCACCGGCGCTCCGCTGCCCGGCACCGCACTGCGGAACTCGCGGGCCGACCGATCCTCGGACACGCTCGCACCCCCAGCGCCGTGGAACCTGTCTGCGTCCCTGCCGGCCCGGGACACCGTCGTCGACGCGCAGTTGCTCGTCGACTGGCAGGTTCCGTACTCGATTCTCGATCCGCGCCTGCTGGACGAGGCGGGCCTCGAGGCGGGGCCATCCGGGTACCGGATCTCGGTCGAGCACTTCGACCCCGTCGCCACCACCCGTCCGGCGACGGTGACGACACCGGACGGCAAGACGTTGCCAGTGCTGCTACACACCGCGGACGGACTTCGGGTCGCCCCGCGCGCTGCCGGTCTGGACGATCAGCCGCGCCAGCTGGTGGGCGCCATCGAGATCCCGCGTGAGGCCTTCGATTCGCGTGGCACCGATCCGGCCCTCGACGCGTTCGTCCGTGACTGGGCGCGGGGCAAACGAGTTGCGCCAATCACCCTCAGCGCCACCGCCCGCGACCTGGTGGTGCGGTGAGGTCGCACCAGACGATCTGAGCCGGTCCCTCCGTCGAAGGGGGAGGGACCGGCCGGGCTCCGGCGCCGTGACCTGGATCGATCAATCCTGTCGGCGGTTCCGGGTACGGTCCTTACATCTGAGGACGGCAGTAAGGAGTCATGTGAGCGGGCGCGCTGTGGGGCTGTTCGCCGGCATCGGCGGACTCGAACTGGGTTTGAGCGAGCACGGCTGGGACACCGAGCTCTACTGCGAGATCGACGGCGGCGCCCAGGCCGTGCTCGCCGCCCGGTTCCCGGAGGCAGACCTGCATTCCGACGTGACCGCCCTCCGTTCGCTGCCCGCGGGCATCGACCTGGTCACCGCGGGCTTCCCGTGCCAGGACCTGTCCCAGGCCGGCAAGACGGTCGGCATCACCGGCGCCCGTTCGGGCCTGGTCGACGAGGTGTTCCGGCTGGTCAAACGCAAGAAGGGCCCGCGCTGGCTGCTGCTCGAGAACGTCCCGTTCATGCTGCAGCTCGGTCGCGGCGCGGCGATGCGGCACGTCACCTCCGCGCTCGACGACCTCGGCTACATGTGGGCGTACCGGGTGGTCGACGCCCGCGCGTTCGGCCTGCCGCAGCGTCGTCAGCGCGTGCTCATGCTCGCCTCCCGCACCGAGGACCCGCGCGAGGTGCTCTTCGCCGACGACGCCGGACCGGCCGCCGAGGGCGAACCCGGCGACCACCCGTGCGGCTTCTACTGGACCGAGGGGGTCCGCGGGCTCGGCTGGGCCGTCAACGCGGTGCCGACCCTCAAGGGTGGGTCGACCATCGGCATCGCCAGCCCGCCCGCCGTCCGGCTGCTCACCGGCGAGATCGTCACCCCCGGCATCGTCGGCGCCGAACGCCTGCAGGGCTTCGACCCGGACTGGACGCTGCCCGCGCTCGAGGTTCCCGGCCTGCGTTCCGGACACCGGTGGAAGCTGGTCGGCAACGCGGTGAGCACCCGGATGTCGTCGTGGGTCGGCGAGCGGCTGGCGGACCCCGTGCCCTACGACGGCGCCGCCGACAAGCCGTTGAAGCCCGGCGACCCCTGGCCGACCGCCGCCTGGGGCCGGGGCGGGACCGCCCACCGTGCCGACCTGAGCACCTGGCCGGTCCAGCACCCGTACGAGGATCTCGGCGGGTTCCTCGACGACTCCAAGCTGCTCTCCGCCCGCGCGACGGCCGGGTTCCTGCGCCGCGCCAACGCCGGGAACCTGCGATTCGTCCCCGGTTTCCTCGACGATGTCGCCGAACACCTCGAGCGCATGGGCGGCGACCCGGCGAGGGCCGCGTGAGCGAGTACCTCACCGAGGACGCGCTGCTGAGCGAGGCGATGCTGCGCGAGCGCCTCGGCAGTACCCCGTTGCGCCGGGCCCTGGACGGCGCGGGCGACAAGCCGGACGCGCGGGCCGAGCGCGACGCCAAGAAGAACTACGCACAGCGACTGTCCAACGAGCTCGCGCAGACGGTGGCGGACGCGCTGCGCCCCGCCTACCCGGACATCACCCCGACCGCGACCGGCGCGGGCCAGGAAGCCCAGATCGACGTCGTGAAGGGCCGGAAACGGTTGGACGTCAAGACGATCGACCCCACCCTCGGGCTGGTGCTGTGCGTGTCCATCAAGACCTACAGCTTCCAGGACTACAGCCCCAAGTCCGGCCGGCTCGGCCGGTGGACGAAGAACGTGGTGCGCAACGACCACGAGCTGCGCGGCGAGGCGATGGTGCTGCACCAGCGTCAGCCCTACAGCGTCCTGATCGCGGTGATGTTCGAGCCGTACGAGACGTGCGACGACGGCGACCCCGCGAAGACCAGCGACACCGGGAAGTCGTCGTTCGCGCACCACGTGATGACGCTGTCCAAGCGGTCGGGCCGCGGGAAGCGGCCGGTGCACGGACTGTCGGAGCGGGCGTGGGTGGACCTGGGCGCGGAGGACACCCGCTACGACCTGTTCGAGCGGGTCTTCATCGGGCTGTACGAGACCGACGGACCGGACCGCGGCGCGGTGCGGTTCTTCGACGTCGAGGAGGCCCCGCCGCGCAACGGGCGCCCGTCGGTCAAGCAGACCCTCTCGTTCGACGAGTTCGTCGTCATCGTCCGGGGCGAGGTCGAACGCCGCAACCGGTTCGCACCGTCCTGGTCGGATCCGGACGACGACGCCGACGACTGACCCGCTGCGGGACAATCGGGGCATGCCCTCGCCGGTCCCCGACTCCGCGTCGACCCGTGAGCGGATGCGGACCCAGCGCCGCCGCGACACCGCCCCCGAGTTGGCACTGCGCCGCGAGCTGCATCGCCGCGGGCGACGCTACCGGGTCGACCGGGCACCACTGCCGGGGATGCGCCGGCGCGCCGACCTGGTGTTCCCGGGCGCCCGGGTCGCGGTCTTCGTGGACGGCTGCTTCTGGCACTGCTGCCCCGAACACGCGACGCGGCCGAAGAACAACGCGCAGTGGTGGGCCGACAAGCTCGCCGCGAACGTCGCGCGGGACCGGGACACCGATGTCCGCCTCACCGAGGCGGGCTGGGTGGTGGTCCGGATATGGGAGCACGAGGACCCGGCCGCAGCCGCCGACGCCGTCGAGCGAGCGCTGACACCCGGCCCCTAGGGCGTGTTGATCGGGCCTTGTGCGCAGCGCGCCCGCCTCGGCGAGGATGGGTCCGAACCCCGAAACGGGAAGAAGGAGACGACGCGATGACGAAGTACCTGATCTCGTTCCCGAGTGGCGCCATGGTCCTTCCCGCCGAGGATCTGCGGGCGGTGTCGGATGCGTCGCACGCGGTGGTCCAGGAGGCGAAGGACGCCGGCGTCTGGGTGTTCGGCGGTGGAATCGACGAGAGCGTCCCGCCTGTCCTGGTCGATGGGGACGGCACGGTGACGGAGGGCACGTACCCACAGACGAAGCAGCTCGAAGGCGGCTACGCGGTACTGGAGTTGCCCTCCCGCGAGGCGGCACTGGAATGGGCCGCGAAGATCGCGGATGCCTGTCGGTGCGCGCAGGAGGTGCGCGCGTTCCATTACGATCCCGCCAGCTGAGCGGGTTCGACCGCGACCGGCCCGCGCTAGGAGGAGACCGGCTCGCGCGGGGTGGAACGCGTCCGGCCGCGGACGGGCACGAACCGCTGCACCAGCATCGTGGTCACCGGCGTCAGGGCCACCGCGAAGGCCAGCGCGATGCAGGTACCGAAGACCAGCCCGGCGGCGACGTCGTGCGGGTAGTGCACGCCGCTGACCACCCGGGAAGCTCCGACGACCAGTGCGGTCAGGACCGCCAGCACCGAGAGCCATACCCGCCCGGCCGCGTAACTGGTGAGCACCACCGCCGTCGCGATCGCGGCGGCGATACCCGAGTGGTTGCTGGGGAACGACCAGTCGCCGAGCGGTGGGCATTCCGACAGGGCGTGCACACCGGGGATGGCGGTGCAGGGGCGCTCCTCGGTGATCACGGACTTGACCGCGAGGGTCGCGATCGCCGACCCGACGACGCCGGTTCCGGCCGCAAGGCCGACCGCGAGGGTGCGGGTGTCGCCTCGCCCCCACCACAGCGCGAGCGCCAGCATCCCGGCGAGGGCGAACAATCCGGCCTCGGCGACGAGGTCGCTCAGGGTGCCCGACCCGCTGGGCCAGGTGGCGGTGGTGGAGTCGACAGAACGGTACAGCGAGGTGGACGCCCGGATGATCGGGTTCTCGCTCATGTCCCACGGCCCGAACACGCCGAGGATGCCCACCGCGACGATGAGGGCGGCGAGGCCGAGCGGCCAGTTGCGGGGCGCGGTGACGAGTCGGGCGTGCATTGGGCGAAATCTACTCAGCCAAACTGGCAGAACGCTGAGAGGCCTGGAGGTGACCGCCGTCAGACGGTTCGGTGAATCTCACGCCACCCCCGGGTCGACCGTCTCCTCGCCCGTGCGCCGGCCCGGACCACAC